>PDRH01000070.1 GCA_002748015.1 Bacteroidota bacterium
ACAACCTCCCCCTGCTGCTGTAGCAGTCGCGTAAGACGACTCTTATCCAATGGTCGAGCGCGATACATCAAGCGCAGATCCTTCAAGCGGGGCTGCAGATCCTCATCCGACATCGCCTCAAATTCTGGGCCAGAAATGGCAGAACGCTCCGTGCAGCTCTCGTCCCAAAGCCCTATCTGCCGGGCAATCTCTGTGGCAGTAAGCACCGTATCCCCGGTCACTATCTTCACCGAGATACCCGCGCTCTGGCACTCCGCAATGGCTGCTGGTACATCCGGCCGCACCGGGTCGCTAATCGCCACTATGGCTAGCAGCGTCAGCGCATCGCTTGCCACCTTTTGGTCGGCAAAAACCGCCTCCCCATCGCTTGGGGTGTGGGCTGCCAGGGCAAGCGTACGCATGCCCTTCTTCTGGAAATCATGGAGACGCTCACGGAGTGAGGGTAGCAGCCCCTCCAGCTCATGCATCGCCCCCTCTCCATCCATCCAATGGGTTGCCTTCCCCATTACTATTTCGGGTGCCCCCTTCACCAGCAGCACGGGTGCTATTTCCCCGGGCTCCTGCACCAGGGTGGCCATGTACTTACGCTGCGTCGAGAAGGTGAGCTGCTCCACCACCTCGCCCTCAGCCCGCTTGCCTAGGTAGTCCACTCCCAGGTCCTTAGCCCAGAGCAGCAAAGCCCCCTCAGTGGGGTTACCCAGCACCTCAAGCTTCCCCTCCTTCTGCTCGAGGTGTGCGGTAGAGTTCTGACAAACACATTCCAGGATGCGCCGATACACCGAAGTCTCTGCCGCTGGAGTCTGCCCATCGCAGAGCAGCAGCTCATGCACCCGCATCTGGTTCTGCGTCAGTGTACCCGTCTTATCCGTACAGATAACCGTAGTCGCCCCCATCGTCTCGCAGGCGTGCATACGGCGCACCAGGTTGTTGGTCTTCATCATCGACCGCATGCTGTAGGCCAGACTCAGCGAAACGCTCATGGGGAGCCCCTCCGGCACCGCCACCACGAGCAGCGTAACCGCCAGCATCACCGTATTGAGCATGAAGTTCCCAAAGCTGAACCAATCGGTTATCGCGCCATGCATGTAGAAGTAGTGCGAAAGGCGGAAAACCACCAGCAAACCAGCCAGCACGTAGCCCCCCTTGCTAATGAGCTTAGCCAGACGCTCCAGCTGCACATCCAGCGGGGTCTGCACGTCGTTCTCTATCTGTATCCCTTTGAAGACCTTACCCGTCTCGGTGGCATCGCCCACAGCAGTAACGTACATCACCCCATGCCCCTCAACCACAGCCGTCCCACGGTAGACGCAGTGCGCCGGGTAGGCCTGCTCCTCCTCCCCCTCCTCTGCCTGCGCTTCGATACGCTTATTGGCCACCGGCTCCCCAGTCAGACTACTCTCATTCACCTGGAGTGAAATGGCCTCCACCAGCTTCCCATCCGCCGGGATCTCCTCCCCGGTATTCAGGTAGACGATGTCACCCACCACTATCTCTGCCTTCGGAACAGAGGCTATCGTCCCATCTCGCAGCACCTGGTAGGCCGTCCGCTCATTAACCTGATTGAGCACCCCGAACTCCCGGTCGGCCTTCTGCTCAAAGTAGAAGGAAAGCCCAGTAGCCAGCAACACCGCAAAGAGTATCCCCAGTGGCTCCAGAAACAGCGAGAATTCCCCCGCCTCTGTCGGGGAGGTGTAGAAGGTGTAGAAGGCTATACCCACCGACAGCACCCAGGCCAGTAGCAGAATGATAATGAGCGGGTCACGAAACTTCTCAAGGTAGAGTATCCAGGGAGAAGTACGGGGGGGCTCCGTGAGCGTATTCGCACCGAACTTCGCCCTACTCTCCTCCACCTGCGCCGTGGTAAGCCCTATTGTAATATCCTCTTTCATACGTATGTATACAGTTGCCAATCCTGCAAAGGTAACAAAACATAGGATAAGTCAAAGTACGCCCCGACACCCGCCCAGCAGGGGCTAGCCAGAACGATGCGTCGCCCCGCTCCACCCAAACCGGCGTAAAGGGAGTGTAAGCTGTTAGCCAACCATGGCCAACGACCGGAGCGAGAAGATAAGTATAAAGCCCCCCGCTAGGCATTACCCCCCTCGGCAAATATCCCCCTCCCAACGAGCTATTTACTCCTAAATCGCTATCTTTGCACAAGCAAGATAAGTCTAATTGTATGGGGGAATTGCCCCCATGCGGCATAACGCAAAGCCAGAGATACGCCATGATACAGTTCAAAGATTACCCCTTCAAAGGGAAACGGGTGCTGCTACGGGTTGACTTCAACGTCCCCTTTGACAAGACCGACACCCTCATCACTGATGATTCCCGCATACGCAGGGCCATCCCGACCATCCAGCACATCGTCAATGCTGGCGGGCGCGTCGTTCTGCTCTCCCACCGCGGGCGTCCCAAGGGAAAGGTCGTCGAATCGCTTTCCCTCCAGCGCGTACTACGCACGCTTGAGGCTCTAGTGGGAAAGCACGTGGAATTCGCCCCCGACTGCATCGGTGAGGAAGCCCTAGCCAAGACCAAGAGCCTTAAGGACGGCGACATACTCCTCATGGAAAACGTACGCTTCCACGCAGAGGACGAGGGCAAGGTCAAGCAGAAGGAGGGCGAGGCCGAGGCCGACTTCGCCGAGCGCAAGAAGGCCATGAAGGCCGCCCAGAAGGCATTCGCCCAGCAGCTCGCACTCAACGGAGACTGCTACGTCAACGACGCGTTCTCGGCAGCACACCGCGCCCATGCCTCTACCACCTTCGTGGCTGAAAGCTTCCCCCAGGACAGAATGTTTGGTCCGCTCATGCTCGCAGAGCTAGATGCCCTTGAGCGCATGCTCAACCAGCCCACCAAGCCCATACTCGCCATTATGGGGGGAGCTAAGGTCTCCGACAAAATCCTACTCATTGACCGCCTTCTTGACCGCGTTGACCGCATAATCATCGGCGGTGGCATGACCTATACCTTCGTCAAGGCCATGGGTGGGCAAATCGGCAACTCGCTTTGTGAGGACGACCGGCTGGACGTAGCCAAAGAGCTCATCGCCAAGGCCAAGCAGAAGGGCGTAGAGCTACTCCTCCCGACGGACGCAGTCAACGCCGACAAATTCGCTGCCGACGCCAAGACCAACACCACCAGCGTAGATGCCACCCCGGACGGCTACATGGGCCTCGACATAGGCCCCGAGTCCGTCAAGCGCTTCAGCGAAGCCATCCTCCAGTCCAAGAGCATACTCTGGAACGGCCCCATGGGGGTGTTCGAGATGGAGCCCTTCGCCAAGGGGACATTCGCCATCGCCGAGGCCCTCGCCCAGGCTACAAAGAATGGAGCATACACCCTCGTGGGGGGCGGTGACTCCGTCTCTGCGCTCAAGAGTAGCGGCAATGAGGAGCATGTTAGCTACGTATCCACCGGCGGGGGTGCTATGCTCGAATACCTAGAGGGCAAAGTGCTACCCGGCATCGGCGTAATTCAAGACCACAAGTAGCATGGAGGAGCAAGAGCATAACGCAGAGGCCACGCAAAAACTAATGGAGGAGGAGGCCTACAAGGCCCCCCCTCCCCTAGAGGAGGCACCGGGAGAAGCAGAGGCATCAAGACCGACACCAGCATCCCCCGCAGCGGAAGCTGAGCCCCATGCAACCTCAGTAGGCAAGCGTCGCCACGAAAGCTGCGTTGTCCGTATGCAGAATGCCCAGATTGCCCGAGGGGCCAATCCCATCCTCAGAGATATCACCCTCGAGATCTACGAAGGCGACTTCTACTACCTCGTCGGGCGCGTGGGTACCGGCAAAAGTAGCCTCATTGATACCATGACGGGCGAGACCCCGCTGGCGGGTGGCAAGGCTCAGGTCTGCGGCTTCGAGCTAGAGCACCTAAAGGAGCGCCAGATTCCCTACCTACGGCGAGCCATGGGCGTTGTCTTCCAGGACTTCAAGCTACTCACTGACCGCAACGTGGAGAAGAACCTCCGCTTTGCCCTCAGGGCTACGGGCTGGAAAAACAGGGTGCAAATTGCCCAGCGGATAGAAGAGGTACTCTCCCTGGTCGGCCTAGCTCACAAATCCGGGAAGATGCCCCACCAGCTCTCTGGGGGCGAGCAGCAGCGTATCGCCATCGCCCGTGCCCTGCTCAACGAGCCTTCGCTAATCCTGGCAGACGAACCCACCGGGAACCTCGATCCAGAGACCTCTGAGGGCATTCTCGGTCTGCTCGTCGACCTGTCCAAACGCGGCAAAGCCGTCATCATGGCCACGCACAACTACGGGCTGGTCAAGAAATTCCCTGCCCAAACGCTGCAGTGTGCAGGCGGGGCGCTCCAGGAGCTCAGCCCCGAGGCGCTCGTCGACCTATCCCCGTGGGAATAAGATCTTCCCAGCCCCCAATCCCAGACTCCCCCCGCCCGTTTACGAGCGAGGGGAGTCTTCTTTTTGCATATTTAGAGGAGCTATGGATAAGACCCCAGTTAGGTCCTGTCAGAAACAAAGACGCACTACATACGTTTCTTAATATGTAAACACGAGATGTAACAGGACAAAAATCATACTGAAATGAAGAAGTACATTTGCGATGTATGCGGCTGGGAGTACGATCCGGCAGAAGGTGATCCGGATAGCGGGATAGCACCCGGGACGGCATTTGAGGATATACCTGACGATTGGGTTTGCCCTCTCTGTGGCGTTGGCAAGGAAGACTTCTCGGTGATAGAGGAGTAAATCGCATAAATATAGAGCTGTTAATCCCCTAGTCCTATTGGGCTAGGGGGTTTTTCATGCCCTAAAACGCCCCTTATCCATGCTCGCCCTAGCACGTAGCTAGACCAAGCGTTAAATCGAGGGGCTACCCAAGGATTCCTCCCTTTCTATTTTACCCCACAAATGAATCATAATCGCCCTCCTCATCCCTCCGATATTCAGCGTATTAGGTATAGAGCTGCATAGCCAGCCGCTCCGAATTTCGCCTAGGGAAAATTCGGAGCGGCTACGGATTCAGACCTGATATACAAGCAGATTGTAGCGGGGCCAAGATCTCTAGGAAAACTCCCGAAAAGTGGACTTCCCCCCTCGCAGATGCGGGCTACCTACGCAACAGGAGTCATCTCAATCACCCTAATTCGGTTTACACCTATGCGGGTTTTCGGCATCTGGCCAACCGCTATACCTACGCACAATCTGTCACCCAATGCGCCAAATGGTACGAATTTTACGCAGAGCAGATAGCCTGAAAGCATATGGTTTCACCCCGCACAACGATGCGAATGCAATAGCCCTCCCACTAGGCCTCGCATGGCTAATGTAGCAGAGACAAACAGAGCAAACTGCAATATCGGAAGATGTTCGGAGTGCATAAAAAAGGGGTGGCGTATTACTACGCCACCCCAGCTGTCTATCTATTGAGTAGGAGGAGCTATTCGCCAGCACTGCTCTCGAAGACCAGAGACTCCCCCCCCTGGTAATCTATACGTATGCTATCCTGCGCAGCTATTCGCCCGGAGAGTATCTCCTTGGACAAGCGGTTGACCACCTCGCGCTGCAGAGTTCGCTTCAAGGGACGTGCACCGAACTGCGGATCATAACCCTTCCGGGATATCCACTCTATGGCCGCATGGCTAGCCTCTAGACGTATATTCTGCTCGGCAAGCATGCATCGCACCGCATTGAACTGCATGCGTACGACCTCTGTAACCTCCTCGAGTCCGAGGGGCTTAAAGACTACCATTTCATCTACCCGATTGAGGAATTCAGGACGTATCGTACGCTTCAGGAGTTCAAGCACCTGCACCTTCGCCTGCTCCATCCCCTGCTCAGGGCCGTCCTTTTCTATGGCCTCCTGTATAAGAGAAGAGCCAAGATTGGAGGTCATGATGATGATAGTATTTTTAAAGTCCACCACCCTCCCCTTGTTATCGGTCAGACGGCCGTCATCAAGCACCTGCAAAAGGATATTGAATGCATCAGGATGCGCCTTCTCTATCTCATCGAGCAGCACCACAGAGTAGGGCTTACGGCGGATGGCCTCAGTAAGCTGCCCCCCCTCATCATAGCCCACGTAGCCTGGAGGCGCTCCGACCAGCCGCGATACCGCATGGCGCTCCTGGTACTCGCTCATATCTATGCGGGTCATGAGACTCTCATCGTCGAAGAGGAATTCAGCGAGTGCCTTAGCCAGCTCGGTCTTTCCTACGCCTGTCGTCCCCAGGAATATGAAGGAGCCAATTGGGCGCTTGGGATCCTGTAGACCAGCCCGGCTACGCCGTACGGCATCTGCCACAGCCTCGATAGCCTCCTCTTGGCCAACGACGCGCTTACGTAACTGCTCCTCCAGGTTGAGCAGCTTCTCACGCTCGCTCTGCAGCATGCGGGCTACTGGTATCCCCGTCCACCTAGCCACCACATCAGCAATATCTGCAGAATTGACCTCCTCGCGGATCATGGCCTCGCCCGACTGCATACTACCCAACTCCTGCTTGCTGGTAGCAATGGACGCCTCAGCATCCACTATCTTCCCATAACGGATTTCCGCTACGCGCTCGTAGTCACCAGCACGCTCTGCCTCGATGGCCTCCTGGCGAAGGTTCTCGATTTCCTGCTTCTTAGTCTGGATCTCCTCCACGAGACGCTTTTCCTCGCTCCACTTGCTCCGCATCCCATCGCGCTGCTCGCTGAGCTCCTGTAGCTCCCTCCCAATGGTCTGGAGCTTAGCGGTATCATTCTCACGCTTGATAGCCTCTCGCTCTATCTCCAGCTGGCGTATCTTACGCTCGACCTCGTCCAGCTCCTCAGGTAGGGAGTTCATCTCTAGGCGTAGCTTGGCTGCCGCCTCATCAATTAGATCTATGGCCTTGTCCGGGAGAAAACGGTCGGTAATGTAGCGATGGCTAAGCTCTACTGCGCTAATGATGGCATCGTCCATTATCCGCACGGCATGGTGCGTCTCGTAGCGCTCTTTCAGACCCCGGAGTATGGAGATGGCATCCTCCGGACTAGGTTCATCCACAATGACCTTCTGGAAACGACGCTCGAGCGCCTTGTCCTGCTCGAAGTACTTCTGGTACTCATCCAGGGTAGTTGCCCCAATGGCCCGCAACTCGCCACGGGCCAGCGCCGGCTTGAGGATGTTGGCCGCATCCATGGCCCCGCTGGTCTTACCCGCACCGACCAGGATGTGTATCTCATCAATGAAGAGGATAATCTCCCCATCTGCCGAGACGACCTCACCCACAACGCTCTTGAGGCG
>PDRH01000071.1 GCA_002748015.1 Bacteroidota bacterium
CCCGCTATTTCCCCACCGGCCACCTCCACGATTAGCTCAGCCGCATAGCGTAGTGTTAGGGGCGTAAAGCTAGGGTCTATCCCCCGCTCGAAGCGGAAGGAAGCATCCGTATTCAGGCCGTGGCGACGGGCCGTCTTGCGTATCGCCGTGGGCTCAAAGGTAGCGGCCTCCAGGAATATGTCTTTCGTCTCGGACGTCACCCCGGAATCCAGACCTCCCAGTACGCCGGCTATGCAGAGTGGAGTATCCCCATCGCAGATCATGTAGTCGTTGGCAGCAAGTTTGCGCTCCTTCCCGTCGAGTGTGGTGAAGGGTGTACCCTCAGGCAGCTGGCGGAGGCCTACGTGTCCGCTGGTGAAGGCCGTTAGGTCGAAGGCGTGGAGAGGGTTGCCCAGGTCATGGAGGGCAAGGTTCGTGATATCCACCACGTTGTTTATCGGCTCTAGGCCTATCGCCCGTAGGATATTCCGAATCCATTCGGGGCTCTCCTCCACCGTAACCCCTTTGATGGTAAGTCCCGTATAGCGTAGGCAACCCCTGCTATCGATATCGCCCAGCTTAACAGGGGGGACCCCATTAGCTGAGAGCTTAGGGTCTGGTAGCTGCACCTTGGTTGGAATCTCCTGGTTCAGATAGGCGGCCAGATCGCGCGCCACGCCGTAGTGCGACATCGCATCCGCCCGGTTGGCCGTCAGGCCGATCTCTATCGTCCAGTCCCTGCTCACGTCAAAGACCTCGCTGGCCGCTGTGCCTACCGACAGCGCGCCGTCGAGAACCATGATACCGTCATGGCTCGTCCCCAGGCCTATCTCGTCCTCTGCGCAGATCATCCCCTCGGAGGGTTCCCCACGCAGCTTCGACTTCTTTATCTTGAAGGTCTTACCATCCCCATCGTAGAGGGTTGTACCGACGGTTGCCACCACGACCTTCTGCCCGGCCGCCACGTTGGGCGCCCCGCAGACTATGGGTAGCGGGGCTTCTCCCCCTACGTCCACCGTGCAGACGCTGAGCCTATCCGCGTTGGGGTGCTGGCTGCAGGTCAGAACCTCGCCCACTACCAGCCCCTCCAGTCCACCCTGCACAGAGCAGTACTCCTCTACGCCGTCGACTTCCAGCCCAATCTGCGTGAGCACCTCCACCATCCGGTCCAGCTCCATCGGCTGGGGTAGGAAATGGTTTATCCGATTGTACGAAACCTTCATCTATGTCCTATGTATATGCGATTAACTGCTGGTACGACGCTTCTACTGCCCGAGGTCCTTCATCTTCCCCCGGGATATGTAGAGGACGCCATGCTTCTCCTCGTACGTATCGCTCGCATCCTCCAACGTGTAGAAGTACGTCCCGGCGCTTAGCTCATCGCCCCGGTCATTCAGCCCGTCGAATACGATGTGCGCCCCCTCCCCCGTGTAGACCAGCGAGCCATCTCGGGTGAAGAGCGAGAAGACCATGTGCGCCCCCTTGCTGCTATGGAGAACGAATTGGTCGTTTATCCCGTCGCCATTCGGGGTGATAATGTTGGGCACTTCGTCCGGGGCGACCTTAGTGCTCTCTGCGTTCTCTGCCGCATGGCCCAGCGATGCAAGGCTCGTAATCAGCAGGAGGGCAAATAGCCCCCGGAGGCTATATCGGCTGCTTTGGCTATATCTCTTCATAGTATTTCCCTCGTAGCATCGTCAGCCTAGACATTGCGTGTCAAGCGCTGCACGATGTGGAACTTATTGAAAAACTCCTTGGCGAAGACCCGGATAACAGTGTAGGCCGGGATGGCCAGGAGCATACCTAGCACCCCGGCAATCTGCCCGGCCATCAGTAGGATGATGAATATCTCCAGCGGCAGGGCATTCACGCTCCCGGCGTAGATGTAGGGCTGGAGGAAGAAGTTGTCTATCAGGCGCGCAATCAGGAATATTGCGCACACCAGCAGAACCAGCGTACCCAGCGACATGGAAAGCCCCGCGCTCGCATACATGGCCGTGACGATGATTAGCGCGATGATTAGCGCGATGATTGCCCCCACGTAGGGAATCACGTTTAGGATACCCGCCAGCAGCCCAATCACCACCGAGGTGTTGAGCGGAAGCTTGATTAGCAGTATACCTATGCAGGTCAGCACCGTAATCACCACGCTCTCGATGAATATCCCCAGGAAGTAGCGCTGCAGCAGGCTCATTACCTCGGTCATCGCATGGCGGATGTTCTCCTCGTACTTCTCCGGGAAGAACATCGTGATGGCCTCCACCGAGAGCCCCTCCTCCCGAAGGAAGAAGAAGCTGATGAAGCAGATGGAGAATAGCGCAATGAAGAGGTTGGTGAGGAAGCTCGCCGTTGATGAGAAGAAGTTCGAGAAGAAGGAGGCATCGAAGAAGCCCATCAGCTGCGAGCGAATCTCCCCCCGCAGCGAGAAGTCCTCCATCCCCTCGGGCAGGAACACCTCAAGCTGCTCCTGGACCATCTCCAGCGGGGCCGAGAAGTTCGAGAGTAGTACCGCCGGGTCAACGGTCTTTAGCTCCTCGAACTGCGAGGCCAGCAGGGGGAATAGCCCGTAGAAGAACAGGCTGGTCAGCCCAATGAAGGTGATCAGCGTTACCCCGGCCGCCAGCGATGCCGACACCTGCCAGCGCCCCACACGGATGCGCTGCAGCAGGCGAACCAGCGGCTTACCGACCAGCGAGATGATGATGGAGCAGATGATGTACCAGACTATGCTAGAGAAGAACCAAACGAGAAAGAGGACGAACAGAATCGTCGCCCCTATCGTCAGGTACCTGGTAATGCTCTTGAGTGCTCCCCCCATCGTCGCCTACTTCTTGCGCATGAATATCTGGATGGGCACCCCAGAGAAGTCGTAGGCCTGGCGCAGACGGTTCTCCAGGAAGCGCTTGTACGGCTCCTTGACGTACTGCGGGAGGTTGCAGAAGAAGGCGAACGCAGGGAACGGGGTGGGCAGCTGCGTTACGAACTTTATGCGGATGTACTTACCCTTGGTCGCCGGCGGCGGCGTCTCCTGAATCAGCGGGAGCATGTAGTTGTTCAGCTCGCTGGTGCTGATCCGCCGCGTACGGTTGGCGTACACCTCCATCGCCCCCTCTAGTACCTTCAGAATCCGCTGCTTCGTAACTGCGGACGTGAAGAAGATGGGTACATCGTTGAAGGGGGCGATGCGCTCACGGATGAACCGCTCGTACTCGAGCGTCGTATGCGTATCCTTCTCCACCAGATCCCACTTGTTCACCACGATGAGCACCCCCTTCCGGTTCCGTAGTATCAGGTCGAAGATCGTCTGATCCTGCGACTCAAACCCCCTCGTCGCATCGATTACCAGCAGGCACACATCGCTCATCTCAATGGCCCGAACCGAGCGGATTACGGAGTAGAACTCCAGGTCCTCGTGTACCTTCCCCTTCTTCCGCAGCCCAGCCGTATCGACCATCATGAAGTCGTGCCCGAACTTCGTGTAGCGTGAGCCTATGGCATCGCGGGTCGTGCCGGCAATGGGCGTTACGATATTGCGCTCCTCCCCCACCAGAGCATTGATGATGGAGGACTTGCCCACATTCGGCCGGCCAACTATGGTTAGGCGTGGGAGTTCATCCTCCTCGTCCTGCGTACGGTCGGGCAGAATCTCCACGATGCGGTCCAGCAGCTCGCCAGTTCCGCCCCCGTTCTGGGCCGAAATCCCAAAGGGATCACCCAGCCCCAGCCCGTAGAAACCGTATACATCCGCCACACGGAAGGCATCATCCACCTTGTTGACCGCCAGGATTACCGGCTTGGGCGACTTCTGCAGCATGCGCGCCACCCGTTCATCCTGGTCCGTGATGCCGGTTACCACGTCAACGACGAAGACCACCGCATCGGCCTCCTCTATCCCCAGCTCTGCCTGGGCCCTTATCTCCCGCTCGAAGATGTCGTCCGAGCCAACCACGTAGCCCCCCGTGTCTATCACCGAGAACTCCTTGCCGTTCCAGTCCGTCTTGCCGTATATCCTGTCGCGGGTTACCCCGGCCTGCTCGTCCACGATGGCGGCACGCTTGCCTACCAGGCGGTTGAAGAGCGTACTCTTGCCTACATTCGGGCGACCTACTATCGCTACTATCCCTGCCATGTCCTTCTTAATTCCTTCCCTCGCTATGCTTATCCTCCTGCAGCCTCGCGGGCTACGGTGGGTCTCTACTCTATATATCCAAAATTGCGCAGTGCGCCCGCATCGTCACGCCACTTCTCCTTGGTCTGCACGATCAGGCGCAGGAAAACCCGCTTGTCGAGGAATACCTCTAGGTCCTTGCGCGCCTCAGTCCCAATGCGGCGAATCATCCGCCCCCCCTTGCCTATCAGTATGCCCCGCTGCGAGTCGCGCGCAACGTACACTATGGCCTCGATGTGGTCTATCGTCTCCCCCTCGATGTACTCCTTCACCGCCACCTCCACCGAGTAGGGAACCTCCTCCGAGCAGTTCTGCAGAATCTTCTCCCGTACGATTTCCGTAACGAAGAAGCGCGTAGGACGGTCGGTCAGCTGGTCTTCCGGGTAGTACTTTGGGGCAACCGGTAGTAGGCGAATCAGCGCCGCCTCCACCTGCTCCACCCCAAAGCCCTCCAGCGCCGAAACCGGGAATATGGCAGCCCCCGGGAAGCGCCCCTCCCACTCGGCCACGAGCTGCTCCAGCGTAGCCTGATCGCTGAGGTCTATCTTGTTGATCACCACGACCTTCGGTATGGGGCTCGCGGCGATCTTCTCCAGCACCTCGGCATGCTTGTCCCACTGCTCCACCACATCCGTAATGTAGAGCAGTACATCCGAATCCTGCAGCGTGCTCTCCACTGCCCCCAGCATCGCCTTCTGCAGCTCGTAGGCTGGACGAAGAATGCCCGGAGTATCGGAGTATACTATCTGGTAGTCCGGGCTGTTCACTATCCCGAAAATCCTATGCCGTGTGGTCTGGCTCTTATTGGTCACGATGGACAACCGCTCGCCCACCAGGCGATTCATTAGGGTCGACTTACCCACGTTCGGGTTGCCCAGTATGCTCACAAAACCTGCCTTATGCTCTTCACCCATACTTTCTTGCTATACGTTGGCTGCAAAGATAATCATTATGGGTGAACTATGCTCGCCTCACTGTAAACCGCTCTCCACCGACTCGTCCCCAGCTTCCCGCCAGCTAGAGCGGTTTCGCCCTGCCGTAATCCTCCAGCCGGAAGCTAGAGTAGGCCTCCACGCAGCCGTAGCCCCAGCGGTACACCTCCATGGTCTGCGGCATGCTAACGCCCCAATTCTTTCCTTCCGCTACAAGGTAGTGCATCCCGAACAGGAAGTCCTCCACGAAGTAGCGGCTGTCAAAATCAGGCGCCCAGCCCCCTTCCACCCCGCGCATCGGCGACTTGATCCCCACGAACCACTCGTGCCCCGCAATGGCCTCTGTCAGGCTGGCCGCATCCTGCGCCTCGTAGAACTCCAGGACAGGCTCTAGGCGCGAGAGCGAGATGGGTAGCGCCGCCACCAGCTGCTGGAACTCCTCATCCATCGACAGCAGGAGCCGAGAGGCCTCCACCGTCCAGTCGCAGTAGAAGTCAGGGTTGTGCGGGTACACCATCCCCGGCTTGTAGTCCTTCCACATGGTGTACATCCTGGCGGTGTGCAGCAGGGGGTTGCTATTCGAGAGGGTAACCTGCAGGTGGTGCTCGGCCAGGCGTACGGGGAGGTCGAACAGCTCCTCCAGCTGGGCCCCCACCGCCTTGGGATCGGCCGAGTTCTCCACCCTCACCAGCAGGTCCTTCTTGTAGCCCTTGATCTCAGCCCTACTGCCGTACTCCAGCACCCGTGCGATGAAGGGCACGCGCTGCATTGCGAACAGGCAGTGGTTTGGTAGCACCTCCAGGGCGGCGTAGAAGAAGCCCGTACTCCCGAAGACCGTCCCCACGCAAGCCCCGGCCTTCAGGTGCGGGCCGATAGCCTCTAGGCTCGAGCGCACCAGGTAGGCCGGAAGGCACTGGATAACCAGGTCGCACCCAGGCACTACATCCCCCGGCGATGAGGAAACCCCAGCCAGCCCCACCCGCCGCTCCAGCCCGCTGGCGTCCACAACGCTAAGCTCCGGGGAAAACTGCGAGGGTCGACTCGTCAGCATAAAAATCCGAATACCGGGCTTAGCACCAAGGTACCCCGCTAGGGTATGACCCAGATTACCACCGCCTACAATGCATATATCCATACTATTAGCTCATCCGTTTTAGGGTTTGCAAACTATAAATTGAGACCCACCAAGGGCATCGGTGCTCTGCGGGGGAGTGAGAGTCGAGGAGGAGGAGGCAGGCGTCGAAATGGGGGAGTAGCCCAAATATTAGGTAGTCCCGCCTGCTGGCCACAACCAGCGACGCCTCCAGCTGGCCCAAGGAGGCTAGGCCCTAACCTAAGGCAACGCAAAGGTAGCTCTTTTCCCCGGTAATCGGAAAACAACGAAAATTATACCTACATTTGCAGAGGAAACGCTACACCCTGCACGCCAACGCAATGTGCGTAGCTGAAGGATATAACAACCGAAGAGCGCTATGAACCTTACATTCAACTTCATCAAATCCATCTCCAACATCTACGACGAGATGACCTCCAACGGCTTCTCCCTGGTGTACATCGGCGAATTCAGCCACGACATCACCAAGGTGTTCACCTCCATGACCGAGACCGAACTCACCAAGAAGGGCGAGGAGAAGGCCATCAGCCGCAAGGTCTTCCGCGTCATGGTGGAGACCCTCCAGAACATGAGCCGCCACTCCGATGAGCTATCCGCATCCAAAATCGGCAATGGCCTCTTCGTCATCGGCCGAAAGGACGACATCTACTACATCATCACCTCCAACAAGGTCAACCACGAGCACCGAGCCAACCTCGAGAGCGCCATAGAGAGCGTCAACCAGGCCAGCCCCGAGGAGCTAAAGCAGATGTACAAGGAGCAGATGGTCAACGGCGAGCTCTCCCAGAAGGGTGGCGCTGGCCTGGGCCTCATAGACATCCGCCGGAAGACCGGCGCACCCTTCGAGTACCAGTTCCTGCCGCTGAGCCAGGATTGCTACTTCTTCATCCTGAAGACCGAAATCAACGCCCAGAAAATAGAGAAGGAGCGCTAGCACCCCAGGGCCAATACAGATACACAAACTACTACAGATACATACATGACCACAATGAAAAGCACCGTCCGAACCTTCACCCAATCCCCCACCATACGCCTCGTTACCCTGGG
>PDRH01000072.1 GCA_002748015.1 Bacteroidota bacterium
GGATGATCATCACCATGATGGCGGCCTCACGGATGAACTTGAGGGGATTGGCGCTGCCCTTCATGAAGGGTAGGTACTGCTCGTTGATAAATGCAACGGAGAAGATGACGCCCGCCAGCCAGAGGAAGTTGATGAGGCCGGTAATCTTGAGGGGCTGCTGGTTGAGGATATCCAGCTGGAGGGAAGCGACGTCCTCGCGGCGGTGGGATATGGTGTCGGTGATGAAGTATATGGCCAGGAGGAGGAGGTTGGTGAAGAGCCATTCGGGGGCGAGGTGCATGAACCAGGTGAAGGGTGCTCCACGCAGGTAGAGGAGGAAGAGTGGCGGGTCGCCCAAGGGGGTGAGCAACCCGCCGGTGTTAGCGACGATGGCGATGAAGAAGAGAACGGTATGGGCAGTATGCTTCCTCTCCATGTTGGTAGAGAGGAGGGGGCGTATGAGGAGCATGGCGGCCCCGGTAGTCCCCATGATGGAAGCGAGCACGGCGCCGAGGGCGAGGAATCCGGTGTTGACCAGTGGAGTCGCCTGTATGTCCCCCTCTAGCCGTATGCCACCTGTTACCGCAAATAGGCCTCCGAGCAGAACGATAAAGGGTACGTAGTCGAAGACCATCTGGTGCATGAGCTCATGCCCGTAGCCCTGGGTTATGAGCACAATAGCGGTAGGTATCCCCAGTGTAAGCGCTACTATAAGCTTGCTGCTATTCTTCTCCCACCATTCCTGTATGACGAGGGGGAATATGGCGATGCCACCAAGCATGATGGCAAAGGGGATGAGTAGCCAAGCGGGAATTTCATGTGTTACCATCTCTATCTCCAGTTGGATTATAGTTAGTATCCTAGCTCTGGTCTACACCCTCTGTAGGTGTCTCTGGAGCGAAGCTGTCAATGCCGGCATCCCGCAGGAGGACGTACCATCGCATGACCTTCTGCATGTCGTTGAGGTAGACGCGGTGCTCCTGGTAGTCGGGTACAATCTGCCTGAATAGCTCCTGTACCTGCTGGGTATCCTTCTTGATGTTGAGTGCCCGTATGGCCTGGTCATGCTCGCAGGCGGCATCCAGCACTTCGTGGAGGGGTTTCTCTCCGCCGTTGGTGTAGATGGAGATGTCGGCTAGGGTGCTGACGTGGGAGTTCATGGGTATACTTAGCTTGCCCCCACCGGCGAGGGGTTCGATGATCATGCCGTTGCGAGCTTTAGCTACGTAGCGGTAGAGCCCCGGTTTCCCAGAGACCGATAGAATTTTGTTGAGCGTCATGTGTGATAGGTTTTTACTCATTTTGTTCTGCACAAATGTATCCCTATTTTTTCGTACAAACTAGGGTTTGGGTGGGGAAAATGGTGGAAACAGGGGAATTTGTACCGTAACTTAATAAGGGAGCTAGGGGGATAGCAGCCAGCGACTGGGAGGAGAGGCGGGCATAGGAGGGGCAAGTTGGTAGATACCGGATAGTGGTAGAGCTAGGACTGGCTGGCCAGGCGGCGGCAGCCTGAGGTGGCAGGACGGGAGGCCACAGGGATATGAGGGGATGAAAAACGAAAAAGGGTGATGACGGTTGCCGTCATCACCCTTTAGCATTGTGCCCAGGACAAGAGTCGAACTTGCACGCCCTGTAACGGGCACCAGCCCCTCAAGCTGGCGTGTCTACCAATTCCACCACCTGGGCGTGGGCAAGGAGAAATGGGATTTAACCTTTAGCCTTGGCTAGCAACCTTCTCCCTCTTCCTCCTTTTCGGAGTGCCCAGAACAGGAATCGAACCTGCACCTCATTGCTGAGACTAGTCCCTGAAACTAGCGCGTCTACCTATTCCGCCATCTGGGCTTTACTCCCCTCTGCCTCCCCCTTAAAGCGATGCAAAGGTAGGTCTTTTTTTGATACTTGCAAGGCCTGGGGCAACATTTTGGGAGTATTTGGGCTATTTGCTATTTTCCTTCCCCTTCTTCTTATCCTTTTTACCCTTTCCCCCTTCGTCTCCGTCCTTCTTCTCGAGCTGGGGAAGCCCGAGGAGTTCACGGACAACGGGGTCGACAGACTCCACGCCGATGCGCTTCACCACGATTTTGTGGTCCTTGTCGAGGATGTAGATGACGGGGGTACTGTATATGTCGTAGTACTTATCGAAGTTGGAGGTGCGGTAGGGGTCCCAGACGTTGGTCCATCGGTTGAGCTTATGCTCCTGTACGTACTCCTGCCATTTGGGGCCGTCGCCCTGGGTCATGAATGCCACGACGCGTAGGCCCTCCTTCTCGAGGGGCTTGCATATGCTGTCGAGCTTGGGTATGGCTACGCGGCAGTGGGAGCAGGAGGGCTCCCAGAAGATCAGGAGGGTGGCCTTGGGCGTTGTGTCCTTGAGCAGCTGGTAGCCCTGACCGTCGATTTGCTGTACGTGGAAATCGGGGGCGACCTTCCCCAGGAGGTTCGGCTTGAGGGCACGGACGCGCTTTTCTATCTTGGCGATGATGGAGTCGGACACCCAGGGGGTTCTGCCCTTGAGGAAGTAGCGCTCTGCGATGTGCACGAATACGGCATCCATGCCTACTATCTCGGACATCTGGTACTTATTAAGCAGGCGGCTAGCCCAGAAGCTGAAGTTGTTCCGGCTGGGGCTCGAACGCTCGAGTATGGTGTCGCAGTAGCGTGCGAGGGTGTCGGGGAGCTGGAGCATCTTCTTGTCGAGGTAGGTCTCCACCTTGTCAACGACGGTGGGTAGGTTGAGTATCCCCTCGTAACCGAGGTCTATATTGTCGAGGTAGTGGGCCTTGATGTAGTCGTAGCCATAGCGCCATTCCGCGCTGTCCCTATTCTTGATGCCCTCGGGGGCCTTGTACTCCGGCACGATCACGGGCTTGACAGCCATGGTGAACTTGCCGAGGATGTCGTCCTTGTGCTTCTTGACGAGCTTGAGCTTGTAGTCTTCGACCTCCTGGTTGTACTGCTTATTGAGGCGTTCGAGCTTCTTGAACTCTTCAGTCTCCTGAGGCTTGTCAGGGTTCTTAACGCGGGCGATGCTATCTAGCTTACGTAGCTCATCCGTCTTGTCCTGCATGCTGAGCATGTACTGCTGGAAAGCAACGAAGTCCTCGAGTACGGAGGAGCCTTCTGCCTTTTCCGAGGGGATGAAGCTGTCCTTATCGAAGGTGATCTTGACGTTCTGCGGCCCTTTACCGAGCATGAACTCCAGGATGCCGGTGCTGGGTACGATGGCGAGGTACATGCCGGGCTTATAAGTGGAGTCGTTATGGAAGGTTACCCTGCCACGAGCGTCCATTTTGGCGGTATCGAGGGCGTAACGCCCCTCGCCGTAGTAGTATCCGAGGATGATGGCGCTATCGCGCATTCCGTTGACCTTTAGGCGTATGCTACTCTTAGCCTGGGCATAGCCAGTGCTACCTACGAGGGCGATTAGTGCCAGAAGGCAAAGCTTGATTCTACTGTTCATAGATGTATACGTTTGGGGGCAAAAGTAATAAATTCGGGATATGTGGCTGGGGGGCCGGGGGAGCTACTCCCGTAGTTTGCGGATTTCATCGGGCGAGGGGCCGGTCTGGGTAGCGATGGTATCCACTGGAGAAGCAAACTGGAACAGGTGTTGTAGACTACTCTGGGGTGCAAGTTCTTTCTTCATGGGCCTATGCCCCCTTTTGCACCAGATTGGTATGCATCCGGGGATACGTCTATCACCTCAACGCGAGCCCTCAGAGCTATAGAACGCCATAGAGCCCCCCCCACGAGATTGCCCCTACCCCTCGTACAGCCCGTTCTGCTTAGGGGCGGGGTATATCAGGCATGAAAATTATCCATGTTCAAATGGTACAGGTGTTTTCCGAAGGATTGACAACGCTACGGCAGCTGGCGAAGCAAAAATGCACGGCAAAGTACAACAGGAGGAAAGGAAGAAACACGCGTAGGCTCTAGCCTCCGGCATACCCGCAAATTAACTACTTTTGTACCCATTCATAAGTCCCAAACGCTCGCACCATGCCATACGACGAGAATCGCCCCCTCATGCTCTACAAGGCCTCGGCCGGAACGGGAAAGACCTACACCCTGGCCAAGCGCTTCGTGGAGCTGTCCATCATGCAGGGCAACCCATACGCCTTCGCACGCATACTGGCCGTAACCTTCACCCGCAAGGCCACGGCCGAGATGAAGCTACGCATCGTCAAGTTCCTTTCCTCCCTGCGAGACGACAGCGACCCGCAGCTGATGCAGGGGGTACTCGACGAGCTGAACGGCATGGGTTTGCAACTATCAAAAAGGGACGTACAGGCGCGCGCCGGGCATACCCTCCACATCATCCTACACGAATACTCACGCTTCACCATATCCACCATAGATAGCTTCCTCAAGGACATGGCCACATCGCTCTTCTGGGAGCTGGGCATATCGCCCGATGTGGCAGTACGGCTGGATGAGCAGAATGTGCTGCAGGAGGCCACCATATCCCTACTACAAAACCTCGCGAACCCGGAGGAAGACGAAGCCGAGCCAGAAGCCGAACAGAAGCAGGAACTCTACAGGTTCCTGCAGGACTTCATGCAGGAGCGGATGATGGAGCAGGGCAAGCGCACCCTGCTGGAGGACCTCCAGCCCGTGGGCAAGGAGATATTCCGAGAGCCCTTCGTGCGCAAGTCGCTGAAAGAGCAACGGGCCATGCTAAACCTCAAGGCAAGGCAGGCACTCCGCAAGCTGCTACAGGCCGAGCGAGAGGCCTCCCAAAAACGGGTTGTGAGCGCCTTTCAAGGCTTTGAGAGCTACGTCCAACAGGAGGGTTTTTTGGGGGCTATACACAGCAACAAGAAGACGCAGCGCAGGCAGCTTAGCTCCCTACAGGAGGTGGCACAGCTCGACAAGATGCCAACCATCCTACTCGGCAAGCCCAGCAACTTCACCAAGAAGCTAACGCTAGCCGGCCCAGCCAGGGAGCAGTTCATCGCCAGGGCCAACAGCCACCTATTCCAAGCCAGGGAAGCCCTCCTGGGCATGTGGACCTTCGATGCCGCGCTCGGCCTCTTCAACCGCTTCGCCGCCCTCTCGCACATCCGCAAGGAGCTGCTCCATCTAGAGCGCGAGGACGGGCAGATCCCCCTCAAGGAGTTCAGCGTCATCCTCAACCAGCTGCGGGAGGGCGACGACCTCTCCTTCATCTTCGAACGCATGGGCGTACGCTACGACTCCCTCTTCATCGACGAGTTCCAGGATACCAACCGCCTGCAGTGGGACCTGCTCAGGCCTCTAGTGGCCAATGCCGTCAGCAACGGGAACTACTCCCTGATCGTGGGCGACGTAAAGCAATCCATCTACCGCTGGAACGGGGGCGACTGGAAAATCCTGGGCGAAGAGGTGGCGCAGGACCCCGAGCTCGGGCATACCGTCAATGAAGTCCGCCTGGAAGACAACTTCCGCTCCGCAAAAGAGATTGTAGACTTCAACAACCAGCTCTTCGGGGATCTCGCCGAGCAGTTTGACGGATATGCCGAAAGGCTCTTCCAGAAGACCGAGGGGATAGGAGAGCTAGCCCACCTTATGGAGGACTTCAAAGAGGAGGCCAATAGCCTAGCCGACGAGGCCTACAAGCTCAAGGATAGGGCCAAGAAGCAGAATACGCAGGGCTACGTGGAGCTTACCTACAAGCCCATCCCACCCAGGGACAATCCGGAGGGTTACACCCCGGAGGAGGACGAGGAGGAGGAGAACGGAGCTATCGAATGGGTGGGCGAGAAGGTGCGAGAGCTCATAGAGCAGGATAGGGTTCGCCCCATGGACATAGCCGTAATCGTACGCACCCGACGGATGGCCCGCGAGGTCGTGGCGCACCTCCTGGAGATAAACCGTCGGGAGCAGATTACCGAGGGCTTCTCGGTAGTGAGCCAGGACGGTTTGCAGCTGGCCTCCTCCTACTCGGTGGGTCTGGCCCTGGCCGGGCTACGCATCATCGCTGGGCTGGGTACGGATATAGACAGGGGGCTAATCGCCGCCTTCCAGCAGCAGTCCCCCCACTGGGCGTGGTACCTCAAGAAGGGGCGGGAGGACGAGCACGCCTCAGACACCAACGCCATTTTCAGCGAACTCCTCGAGCTGAAGGGATACCCCCTCCTGGATGCCTTCGACCGCGCATGCCAGCTCCTCGGGCTGCCGGATAGCACCGCCGAAAAGCCCTACCTCGACAAGCTGCGCGACATGCTCTATACCTACATGAAGGGCGAGAGCACCAGCATCGCCGCCTTCGTGCAGTGGTACGACACCACCAAGGGCGGGGAGCAGTCCATCGACCTCGTGCAGAACGAGACATCCGTAAACGTACTGACGGTCCACAAGGCCAAGGGGCTAGAGTTCGACGTGGTCATCTGCCCCGACGCCAACTACGCCCTGCAGAGCCCCAACAGCATGCAACCCACCATCTGGGCGGAGGTGGACTCCATCGTCACCAGCCCGTCCCTCACCGAGCAGCACTTCCCAATCCAAGTATCCACCAAGAACCTCCTCACGGGCTTCAACCAGGCGGTGAAGGAGGACTTCTTCCTCCAGATGGTCGATGCGCTCAACCTCCTCTACGTAGCCTTCACCCGTCCGCGCACCGCGCTCTACATCTACTACGAGGTCAAGCTGACCGGCAAGGAGGGGGAATATAGGGTCAAGTCGGTCAACAAGATATTCGACAGGATACTCCATGGTAGGCTCTCCGACCTATTCAACGGAGGCCTCGAGCCCAACGCCCCTCCTAGAACCAGCCGCATCCCCGAGAGCGCGAAGCTCAACCCAACGGAGGAAAGCTCATCAGAAGCCAGCGACAGGGAGAAGCGAACCCTCGAGCGTATCGCCACCGACCAGAAGCAGGGGCGCAGGGTGGACCTCGCCCTCAGCATAAGCCGAAAGGAGGGCCTACAGGCTGCCATCAATCGCCGGAAGGCCGCCAAGCGCGGGGAGAGGCTACACGCCATCATGGCCACCTGCCCCACGGGAGACCTACAGGCCATAGAGCGACACCTCCACAAGGAGCTAAAGAAGCTGGAGGACCTCGGCCTCTTCCACGAGCAGGACGCCCAGGCTATAGCAGACGAAATCACCCGCACCATTGAGAAGGACGAGGTACTCAGGGAGACCTTCATCACCCCGCATAG
>PDRH01000121.1 GCA_002748015.1 Bacteroidota bacterium
TGCGCATACCCCAGCGCAGCAAAAAGGTGCGCAGAGCACACCAGAACCACCAGCAAACGTAGCGCGCTACGCATCAATCCTAGCATAAATCAACATAATGGCCCACCAGAACCGTACTACTCAAAAAACGCCCAAAAGTAGCCATCTTTACACTTAAACGCAAACATAATCCCCGTCCAGAAGACTACGCCCCCTGCTCCAGCATGCGCTAGACCCCACCAAACCGCCGATTCCGACGCTTGAACTCCTCCACCGCGCCCAGGAAATCCCCCTTGCGAAAATCCGGCCAGAAAATGGGCAAAAATAAGAACTCCGCGTAGGCACACTGCCACAGCAGGAAGTTGCTCAGTCGCTGCTCCCCGCTCGTGCGGATCATCAGCTCCACATCCGGAAGCCCCCTCGTGTAGAGCGCCCGGGCGAACATCCCCTCGTCAATCGCCGAAGCCTCCAGGCGACCAGCCTGGCACGCCCGCGCCAGCTCCCGCGCCGCCATCACTATCTCATCCCGCCCCCCGTAGTTCAGCGCAACGACAAGCGTCAGGTTGCGCCCCCCCTCCGTCTCCCGCACCGCCCGCAGAATACCCTCCTGCAGCGACCCCGGCAGCCGGCTCAAATCCCCCACGGTACGCAGCGCAACCCCCTGCTCCTGCAGCTCCTCGCTATACTCCGCCAACGACTCCGCCAGCAGCTCCATCAGCATGTCCACCTCACCCTGCGGACGCTTCCAGTTCTCCGTGCTAAAAGCGTAGAGCGTCAGTACCTCCACCCCCGCCTCGATAGCCCCCGCTATCGACTCCCGCACCGGAAGCCTACCATGCGCATGTCCATACGTCCGCTCATGCCCCTCACGCTCTGCCCAGCGGCCATTACCATCCATTATGATCCCCACGTGGCGAGGCGCCAACGCTTGCCCATCACTATCTACACCCATCAGTACTTGAATTTCTCGTTGATTTTCTCCTTCTCCCTATGGCTATACGAGGGGCAGAGCGGCACATTCGTCAGCAAACGGTAGGTAACCGTCACAGACAGGTGCACCGCCCAGTCCCGGTTGTGCATCAGGCCACCCGAACCGGGTTCGGGCATATTCACATACCCATCCACCCCATCGGTAAACAGCTTATCGAAACGTAGCTCAGGCGCCAGCGTCCACCGGCGCCCCAGCGCGAACTTCACCCCGCAGCCCATGGGAATATTCATCGTCACCCCACCCCCGCCAAAAACGTACTGCACGCCCACGCCCGCAAAAACGAAGGGGGTCCACCAGTGCGGGTTGTAGCGCTTGCCGCAGAACTCCGCCACCTGGAACTTCCGCAGATGCACCTCCGCCGTCGCCTCCCCCCCCACAAACCAGCTCGAGAAGCGCTCCAGGCTCTGCCGCACACCCCCAGTCGGAAGATAGTACTCCTCACGGTAGCGCCCCCGAAGCAGACCGCCTATCACGTTCCCCCGGAAGGCGTACCGCTCATTGAGCGCAAAGCGAAATATCCCCATAGCATGCCCCCCAACCGTATAGGGAATCGGCGTAAGGCTCAAATCCCCAATGTACGAAGACGGGCCAAGGCCAAAGCCAACATCCATGCGGTAGTTCCCTCCCCGCGCCGCCACCCTCTGCGGGGCCAGCAGGGCCAACACCAGCACAAGCAAGCCAACGGCAAGCAGGCTAAAACCACCAGAAAACCTATCTCTCATATATACCGTATAATACGAGCGGACGCCAAAAAACGCACTCGTAGCTATACACTAACGCACGAACATCCCGTTTTAGTACGCCGCAAGGTACGATTTAAACGCTAGTTTCTCGCATCCATCCCCCAATTAAGCTTCTCCCGCAGGGCCGTGTAGAAATTATCCCCACGTAGACGAACCACATGCACCGCATGCTCGCCGCGCGCTATCGTGAAGTCCTGCGCCCCCGAAAGCGTATGCTGCTGCGCATCCACCCCCAGCACCATACGGGGGTCACGGCTCGTCGCGCGCAGGTGGATCTCAGCCGAATCCGGCAGCACCAGCGGACGCATACCCAGATTATGGGGGGCGATCGGCGACATCAGCACCGTGGCCGCCGCCGGCAGCATGATCGGCCCACCAACGCTCAGGCTATAGGCCGTACTACCCGTCGGGGTACTCACTATCAAGCCATCGCACCAGTACGTACAGAGAAAGGTCCCGTCGATATGCACGTTGATGATGAGCATCGACTTGCCATTCTTCTGCAGCGTGATGTCATTGAGCGCGGTCAGCGACTGCGGTGCCCCCTCGCGTAGCAGGCGCACCGCCGCAGTTACACGCCGCTCCACATCGTACTCCCCACGCGACACCATATCCAACACCTCGCCGATATTATCCGTACTACCCGATGCCAGGAAGCCCAAATGCCCGAAGTTTATCCCCAGGATGGGGACCTGGCGGGGCAGCACATACTGCGCCGAATCCAGAAACGTCCCATCGCCCCCAAGGCTAATCAGCAGGTCCAGCCCCTCGGGCAGCTCGCTCGCCTCAGTAAAAACCGAATGAATTTCAGGACGATAGCCAAAGTACGAGTACAGCCAATCGAGCATCGGCCGGTACACCACGGCCCGCCAGCCGCGCGCATGCACAGAATGGAAAAAACTCACCAGGGCATCAAAGCTCTCATGGCTCACGCCCCACCCATACACCGCAACCAGCAATACCTATCCAATTTAAACGTTTCCCACAGGCCACCCCCGCATCGGGGTAGGCAAGCCCGTCTAAAAAAACGGAGAGGAATGGCTGTCCAACGGCTCACCGCCACCGGGCAACACCCCTCTCCAAAAAAACCATACGCCAGCCCACTACCACCCAGCGCGTAGCAGCATGCTACATGTCGCCCTGGCAGCGAACCCAATCCACCTCCAGCTTCGACTCCCCCGAGGGGGTAGCCCCCGGCGCCACCCCAGAGAGGAGAACCAGGTACAGCGGCTGCTTCGGCAGCTTTACCTGCTGCTCAAGGTACGCAACACCGTTGATCTTCCACACCAGCGAGCTATCGCCCACCTCAACGCTCAGGATGAAAAACTCCGACGAGTACGGCAGCTTACCAACGCTCGCCTCGTGCTTCGAGTCCGCGCTACCGCAGTACACCCCCGAGAGCACCCTGTCATCCCCCGGCACCGTGCGGAATACATCAATCTGCGGCAGGGCCGAATCGCCCACCAGGTAGAAGGCGTGGTACACCCCCTCCTGCGCCGTATAGCGAATCTTCGCCTCGAAGGTCCCCCGGCGCATGCGGAAGCTATGGCCCGTCGTAACCACCCCCGAGGTATAGTCAAACTCCCTTGGCAGGAAACCCATCTTCGCATCCCAGGCCAGCGACTGCACGCTCTCCCGCCGGGTGCTGATCACCAGCCGCCCATTGGCCACCGACACATTCGCACCATCAGTATAGGCATGCGGATCCCCCACGAAGGAGTACGCCTGCCCAACCTGGGCATCACCCCAGAAGAAGCGCGTCGACCACTTCTGCGGATCCAGCCCCCCACCGAAATCATCGAAGAACTCCACCCGGCTAGCCTCATGCCCCTCCAGCACCCCGGCCTTCATCTGCTTCTGGAACCACTTGTACTCCGAGCTCTTCTCTATCCGCCGGAGGTCCTCCTTCACCGAATCGTCGGTTTCGCCACCACGATCACGCAGCGCCACGCACTCCTGATGGCGCTTGTAGTCAGAAGACTCCATGTAGGCCAAGCAACGCTCCACCAGTGCTTCACGCGCCGCGCGGCGCTCCTCTATCTTCGTGGCGCGCGGCATCCTACCGATGAAACGCATCCATTTCAGCTGAAAACCCGACAATCCCGACATATTAGGCTACTTCCTTAAAGTTGAACATCCCGCATGCACGGCCAGCACCCGCTCGACGCCACCCCACACACGCCCCATACCTAGCGCAAGGTGCATCCCCGCCCGGCCACGCACCAGCACATGGTGCAGAGCCGACGGGGAGCTACCATAGCAAAATCGAACCAAAGGTAGAAAAAATACCCAACTGCGCCAAATCCTAAACAACCAGCTTAAAGCCCTGGCCCCGGATATTGACAATCTCCACATCCGGGTCATCGGATAGGATCTTGCGCAACTTCGTGATATACACATCCATGCTCCGGGCATTCGAATAGTTGTACTCGCTCCACACCATGTGCAACGCATGCTCACGCGTCAGCAGCTCGTTCTTATGGATCGCCAGCTGGCGCAGCAGCTCCGACTCCTTGGTCGTCAGACGGCGCGGCGCATTGCCCGCCAGCGTCAGCTGCTGGCGCGTAACGTCAAAGTGGAACTTGCCGATCTCAAAGCTCGTCGGCAGATCCTGGTTCACATCCTCCCGGATTGCCCGGCGCAGCAAGCCGCTGAAGCGCAGCATCAGCTCCTCCACCTCGAAGGGCTTGCGCAGGTAGTCATCCGCACCAGCCCGAAGCCCCTTGATCACCTCCTCGGTCGACGTGAGCGAGGAGAGAATCATTATCGGCACATGCCCATTGCGATCCCGCATGTGGGACACCAGCCGGAAACCCTGCTCATTCGGGAAGTTCACCTCGATGAGACACGCCTCAAAACGCTTCGCCTTGAGCGCCTCGAAGGCCTCATCCACCGTCTTACATAGGGTCACCCTATGATGCTGCACCTCAAGGTAGCTCTTGAGGAGTTGGCCCAAATTCTCATCTGGCTCAACGAGCAGCATCGTTACTGCATTCTGGATCATAATTCATTACTCCTATTTAGTATCTCTCTGAGGCTACCTCGAGCCGCAGAACATTGTTTAGCACTCTCTCGAAACCGGCCCGCCACACGGGCCCAAAACACCTAGATCAAGCGATCCAACCCCACCGATGCGCAGGCCACGCAGGCCACCAGGCCCGCCGTCTCCGTCCGCAAGCGGTTCGTTCCCAGGCTCACCGGACGCACCCCCTGTCCACGCAGCATCTCCAGCTCCAGATCGCTAAAGCCCCCCTCAGGGCCTATCAGCACGCACGCAGGCAACTCCCCCTCCCCAAGCGCATACCCTAGCGGCACGCTCTCCCCGGGGGCCAAATGGCCCGCGAAAATATTATATTTCTCTTTGGCAAGAAGCAGAAACTCCTTGAAATCTACCATGGCATCAATTTGCGGTACATAGGCCGTCTGGCTCTGCTTGGCCGCTGCGATGGCTACGCGCTCAAGTCTCTCTAACTTAACCGCTCTGCGCTCAGAGTGTTCACATGCCATAAAACTTATACGCCCAAGCCCAACCTCCACGGCCTTCTCCAGCATCCACTCCATACGCTCCATCTGCTTAGTGGGGGCGACAGCCAGCCACGTACGCCGACCGGGCGTAAGGGGCTCGAGCGATACCTCCCCAACCTCCACCGTCGTAACCGACTGCGAAACGGAGACCAAACGCCCTTCAGCCCGATGACCCACCCCATCAAAAAGCAGCACCACATCACCAGGCCGACGACGCATGACCCGGGCGCAGTGGCGGGATTCCCCGTCGGGAAGAGGCACTACACCTGACGAAAGCGCTGGGACAAAATAGGCATCCATTCTCTATGTATATTGACGCAAAAGACGAGTCGAAGCACCACTACCAACTAGCAGCGTACCCACAGCCTACAACATCGGGCTGCTATATGGATGTACGGTTAACCGTTCGGAATGTTCGATAGTAATTTTAAAAAACCTAGGTGCATGTACTATAGATTGATAAAACGCCCCCATAGAGAGATTAACATCGGGTTGAAAAGCCCCATACAGAATGCCGCAGCAAACCGCCTACGCGGAACGAAGCTAAAACGGCCCGGACACCTATCGGCATCCGAACCGTTAATAGCTGGTTATAAGTTAGATACTAAGGGTTAGCCCCGCAGGATAGGGGCGTTTCGAGGGCTACATATGGGGCTACTCGGAGAAATACACCCGCGGCACCCGCGCAGACACGGTGGCGAGTATCTCGTAGGGGATGGTGCCCGCCCACGCAGCCAGCTGGGAGATGGTGGGCTCAGCTCCGAAGATTACGGCCTCATCGCCGGGTTGGACATCCAGACCTGTAATGACCACCATGCAGGTATCCATACATATATTACCAATGGTCGGGCATAGCCTGCCGGCAATCTGCACCGCACCAACCCCCTGGCCAAGGCGACGGCTCAGGCCATCGGCATAGCCAATGGGAAGGGTGGCGATGGTGGTTGGCTCGGTAATTCGGCCATGCCGACCGTAGCCGACGGTATCGCCTGGCTGGAGATGCTTCACCTGCTGGATGTAGCTACGGAGGGTGGCCACGGGCTCCAGCTGTCCATCAGGATTTACCGAGACACCATGCAGGCCTATGCCGAGGCGCACCATGTCAAACTGCGCCTGGGGGAAGCGCTCTATGCCAGCGGAGTTGAGCACGTGGCGCGTAGGGCGGTACCCGAGTACATCGGCTATGCGCTCGTAGAGGATGGAGTATAGGTTAATCTGCCCAAGGGTGAACTCGTCCTCCTGGGGGTCATCGGCCGCGGCCAGATGGGTAAATACGGATGCTACACGGATGCGACTCAAACGGGGGAGAACGGCCAGAAGGGTGTCTATATCCTCCGGGGCGAAGCCCACACGGTGCATACCGGTATCGAGCTTAATGTGTACGGGATAATCGCCCACGCCCATGCGCTCGAGGGTGTCATGGAAGAGCTGCAGGCTATGGGCGGAGAATATCTCGGGCTCGAGGTGCTGCTCCACCATCTGCTCGAAGGAGTCAGGTTCGGGGTTGAGCACTAGGATGGGGAGCTTGATATTGGCCCGGCGGAGAGTTACCCCCTCATCGGCTATGGCCACGCCGAGGTAGTTGACCTTATGGTACTCGAGGAACTGCCCCAGCTCCTTGTGGCCATTCCCGTAGGCATAGGCCTTCACGAGGACCAGCAGCTTAACGCCTTTGGACAGCTGCGCACGGCAGTGGGTGAGGTTGCGCTCGAGGGCCTTCATGTTAATCTCGAGTACGGTGCGGTGGACACGCTTCTCGAGCTGGTGGCATATGCGCTCAAACTCGAAGGTTCGCCCCCCCTTGAGGAGTACTGCCGAGTTCTTGAGGCTGTCCTGCTTGAAGTGCGCTATGAACTC
>PDRH01000026.1 GCA_002748015.1 Bacteroidota bacterium
GGAGGCGAACATTGTTCGTTATCCGGATCAGCAGGTATTCCAGCAGGTGAAGGAATTCCTGGAGGAGAAGAACGAAAAGCTCGGGGAGGCAGGTATAGCTGCGAGTCTCTACTTCAAGTTTACCATGCTCCCCAACGAGGCGCATCCGCAGGGGGTATCCATCCTGGCCAGCACGAGGGAGGGAACGACGGTTCTAGACCATGCGACGGGTCTCAAGCTTGAGCATGTCAATGCGCCGTCCTACTTCGTGGATAAGTACGTAGAAAAGCTGGAGAACCAGATTTTTCCAGGGCTTGAGGCAAAGCTCGCGGCGGCTCAGGCGAGCGGTAGGGAGGCGGAAGCGATCGAGCTTCAGAAGAAGTTGGAGGCTCTAAAGTTTACACGTTTCTCGCATACGCTGGTGGACTACGGAACTGCGCAGGAGATGTCTTTGGCTGCCATAGCACTTGTGGAGAAGTATGGGGGACGGGCAGAGGTGGAGCATGGCTATGCTGAGGTAACGGTGGCTAGCTCTGACCAGCTGGATTTCATCAAGAGTGGAGGCCCTGCTGGTTTAGCAGTTTTCTATAATGTCCGCTTCTTTAAGCAGTTTCGGAAGTCTACTGACGAGTCGGCAGGCTTCCAAACAACGGTTTTTGAGGCTCGGCATAGCAGCATGCAGATTCCTGCGCATTTTTAGTTTAGCCTAGCGCAAAGAATAGCCATAAGGATGAGAGTCAAACAGTCCCTAGCCCTACAGGTGGTGTTGAGTATAGGCTTTGTGGTGCTTGTGCTCATAGCGACAACCGTTGTATCCGTTGTTATGCAGCGGCGTAATCGGGTGGCCAGCGATATGCTCAACGAGAGCGCCCTGCCCTCGCTCTCTGCTCTGGAGGAGATTCGCTCGAATGTTGTATCCAGCGAGCTGCTGGTTAAGAGCTGGGTGTTCGCTGAGAAGCAGGATAAGACCCAGGACAAGATGCGCCTCCGTAGCCTCATTGATACGGAGTACCAGCGTCTCTATGACAACGTTCGCTCGCTGGCGTCCGATTGGCCGGAGGAGGATCTCGCCGAGCTAGAGAAGGCCAACCGTGTGGTGGTTGACACCCTGTTCCCGCTGCATCGTGAGGTGATGCAGAGCCTGAGCACCTTTGAGGCCTACGATGACTTCATGGTGATTTCTACCGTTACCCCTATGGTGGAGACCGATGGGGCGATAGTCGTGGCTACTAAGCATGCCATAGAGATATTTCAGGATTTGATTCAGAAGCAGCGCGACCGGGTGGAGCTGGCCAATGAGTCGGTGCAGGGCATGGCCAAGGCATTCGGCTACTTTCTGCTCTTTAGCTCCATCCTTTCGGTTGGGCTCCTGATACTTATCGGCTTTGTCCTGCTACGTCGTATACGCCTCTCGCTCCGGGAGACAGCGCAGACCGTAGAGGCGGTGGCCACCGGCGATTTGACGGTGGAGATTGCGGTGCAGCGGGAGGACGAGTTTGGCGCTCTCATGCAGTCCATGGGGGAGATGGTGCAGCAGCTGCGTAGCATAGCGAAGGAAATAGGCCGGGATAGCCAGTCCCTCGGCGAGGCGCGCATGGTGCTGAGCGAGGTGGCGCATGATGTGAGCGAGGGGGCGGCCATACAGAGCAGCTCTGCCGAGCAGATAACCGCCTCCATGCAGGGGATGATGGACATGCTAAGCCATCTGAGCGAGGAGGCCACCTCGACGACCAATGCCTTCGATGCGGTGCGCATCGACCTCATCCGCATGGGCGATGAGAGTAAGAAGAACCTAGAGGCCATCCGTACCATATCAGAGCGTATAGAGATAGTCAACGAGATAGCCAACCAGACCAACATCCTGGCGCTGAATGCGGCTGTGGAGGCGGCTCGTGCTGGCGAGCATGGACGGGGCTTCGCCGTAGTGGCAACTGAGGTCCGGAGGTTGGCCGAGCGGAGTCGCGATGCGGCCGATGAGATACTCGAGGTGGCGAGGGCGACCGTAGTGGATACGGAGCGGGTGGCAGCATTGCTCGACCGGATAAGCCCGCAGATTGATAGCACCTGGGCCATCCTCAAGGAGTTTGCCCAGTCCAGTGCGCAGCAGACCCAGACGGCCGAGCAGATCAATAACGGCATGGTGCAGCTCAATGATATAACCCAGAAAAACGCCGACTACGCAACGACTCTAGTGGCCAACTCTGATGGGCTTCGCGAGCGCAGCGAGAGCCTCGATCGCACCATCCGCTTCTTCAAGCTTAGCTAGGAGGCCTATGGGCTAGCATTTGGCGGGGGGCATTCCAGTTGCCCCCCGCTTTTTTTATACCTTTGCGGGTATGAAAAAGCTCAGAGTGCTGTTGGCCTTTGGTACGCGTCCAGAAGCCATAAAAATGTGCCCGCTGGTGCGGGCGTTCCAATCGCGGGGCGATGCCTTTGATGCGCAGGTCTGCGTTACGGGTCAGCATAGGGAAATGCTCGACCAGGTGCTGGCGGTGTTTGATGTTCGACCAGAATACGACCTGGATGTGATGCGCTCCGGTCAGGATCTCTACGATGTAACGAGCCGTGTGCTGCTCGGCATGCGGGATGTCCTGAGGGATTTTCGTCCTGATGTGCTGCTAGTGCATGGCGATACGACCACGAGCATGGCCGTGGCTCTAGCTGGCTACTATGAGCGTATGGCTGTAGGTCACGTGGAGGCGGGCCTACGTACCCACAATATCTATAGTCCCTGGCCAGAGGAGATGAACCGTCTGCTTACGGGGCGACTGGCCACCTACCATTTCGCACCGACCGCCCTGAGCCGGGAGAACCTTCTGCGGGAGGGTATAGCGGACAAGAATATCCTGCTTACAGGGAATACCGTGATCGACGCCCTTCAGTGGGTTGTCGCCCGTTTGGACGGGGATGCCTCCCTGCGAACCAGGGTGGAGGATGGGCTCCGTCAGCAGGGCTACGATACGGGGCGCATCAATGGGGCGAGGCGTATGGTGCTGATCACGGGGCATCGGCGCGAGAACTTCGGCGAGGGCTTCATGAGTATCTGCCGGGCGATTGAGGAGCTGTCCGGTAGCTATCCGGATGTTGACTTCGTGTATCCCATGCACCTGAACCCCAACGTGCGTGAGCCCATCGCTAGGGTCTTTGGAGACGGGAGCGGGCAGCATGAGAATGTGTTTTTCATTGAGCCCCTTGAGTACCTAAGCTTCGTCTACATGATGGGGCGCAGCCATCTGGTGCTGACCGATAGCGGGGGTGTACAGGAGGAGGCACCGGGTTTGGGTAAGCCCGTGCTGGTCATGCGCGATACCACTGAACGGCCGGAGGCTCTAGAGGCGGGCACGGTGCGTCTGGTGGGCACTAGCCGTGAGGCCATAGTAGGTGAGGTGTCTCGCCTCCTGGATAGCTCGGAGGCCTATGCTGCCATGAGCCGGGCCGTGAATCCATACGGCGATGGGAAGGCTTGTGGGCGGATAGCTGATTTTCTGGGGGAGCTGCAGGAGTCATGATGGCGGATTCTAAGGATAGGCTATGCTTTTTGGGTCTGGGCTACATAGGCCTACCCACGGCTATAGTGGCTGCCCAGTCTGGCCTACGGGTGCTGGGGGTGGATATTGACTGCGGAGTTGTAGAGGAGACCAATGCGGGTAGGCTGCACTTCGTGGAGGAGGGGCTAGAGGATTTGCTGGGGCAGGCGCTTGCTGGCGGGCATTTCCGGGCGAGTACCGCGGTGGAAGAGGCGGAGGTGTATGTAGTTGCGGTCCCTACGCCCTTCAAGGGTGACCACGAACCCGATGTGTCCTACGTAGAGGCCGCCGTACGTGGCTTGCTGCCCCTGCTGAAGCCGGATGACCTCCTGATCATAGAGTCAACCTCTCCCGTGGGGACGACGGAGAGCATGCGTGGCATGGTTTTCGCCGAGCGCCCCGATTTGCTTGGTCAGCTGCATATGGCCTACTGCCCCGAGCGGGTGCTACCCGGCAACGTGGTCTATGAGCTGGTGCATAACGATAGGGTCATTGGTGGCGTGGATGATGCATCCACCAAGCGGGCCATGGAGTTCTATGCGCACTTCGTCAAGGGAGAACTCTTTGCAACCGACGCCCGAACCGCTGAGATGTGTAAGCTCACTGAGAATGCCAGCCGCGATGTTCAGATAGCCTTCGCCAACGAGCTGTCCATCATCTGCGATAAGGCCGGCATCGACGTGTGGGAACTCATAGAGCTAGCCAATCGGCACCCACGGGTCAACATACTTCGCCCCGGTTGCGGCGTTGGTGGGCACTGTATAGCCGTAGATCCCTACTTCATCACCTCCGAATTCCCCACAGAGGCCAGGATAATTGCAGAGGCTCGACGCATCAACAACTACAAGGCGCTCTACTGCGCAGAGGCCATAGATAAGGCCATGCTACGCTTCGAGCTGGATAAGCATCGCCCTCCCGTTGTCGCCCTGATGGGGCTGGCCTTCAAGCCAAACATAGACGATCTGCGCGAGAGCCCGGCCAAGTACATCGTTAGCAAGGTCATGCAGGGCAAGGATAACGCAGATATCCTTGTGGTAGAGCCCAACGTAAGGGAGCATAGGGTGTTCAAGCTCACCGACTACCGCGAGGCCTGGGAGCGTGCCGACATCGTGGTTTTCCTGGTGGCTCACGATGAGTTCCGTACCCTTCCCGAGGCGGGGGGGAAGCAGGTGATGGATTTCTGCGGCATTAGGAAATAGGAGCAAGCCGGTCATGAAGAGTATAGAGGGATTCATACAAGAGCATGTTACCGGGCGGGTAGAGCCTCTCTTTGCCCCTGATGAGCAGGCGAATCGGGCTACTCTCCGTGGGCAAGTCGAAGGTAGGCAGGTGTTGGTCATCGGTGGTGCGGGGTCTATTGGTTCCGCCTTCATCAAGTGTCTACTCCCCTACGAACCCGCCCAGCTCGTAGTTGTAGACCTCAACGAGAATGGTCTCACCGAGCTGACCCGAGACTTACGTTCAAGTCCCAATCTACCCATCCCCCCCGACTACCGTACCTACCCCATAGACTACGCTAGCCCCATCTTCGAGAGCATCTTCCGGGAGAATGGGGGCTTCGATATCGTGGCCAATTTCTCCGCCCATAAGCATGTTCGTTCCGAGAAGGATAGGTACTCGGTGCGTGCCCTGCTCGAGAACAACGTCCTTCGCGCCAAGGAGCTAATGGACCTCCTCTTGGAGTATCCTCCTTACCGTTTCTTCTGCGTCTCTACAGACAAGGCCACCAACCCCGTCAATATCATGGGGGCGAGCAAGAAACTCATGGAGGAGCTTGTCATGGCCTATGCCGACCGTTTCCCCGTTACCTCCGCCCGCTTCGCCAACGTGGCCTTTAGCCAGGGTTCGCTACCCGCTGGCTGGGTGCAGCGCATGGAGAAGCGGCAGCCGCTGGTTGCCCCCAGGGACGTTAGGCGCTACTTCGTATCGCCCGAGGAGAGCGGCCAGCTCTGCCTGCTGGCCTGCCTACTCGGTAATTCTGGCGAGGTCTTCTTCCCGCGTCTGGAGGAGGAGCAGATGCGGGATTTCGCCTCCATCTGCGACGCCTTCCTGCGCTACAATGGGTATAGCCCATGCCCTTTTGAGGATGAGCAGGAGGCCAGAAGATATGCAGGGCAATTCGGCCATGGTAGTTCGGATTGGCCCGTTGTCTACACCCAGAGCGATACCACCGGCGAGAAACCCTACGAGGAGTTTTACACGGAGGGGGAGCGGGTAAACCTGGAGCGTTTTACCGCCCTTGGCGTGATAGAGAATTTGCCCCGCCGCCCCCTTTCCGAGGTGGAGGCGTTTCTGGAGGATTTGCAGGGGCTATTTGCCCGTCCTGATTTTAGCAAGGCAGAGGTTGTACGCCTGCTGCAGACCTTTCTCCCCGCCTTTACGCACGAGGAGAAGGGGCGTAGTTTGGACGATAAGATGTAGACCATGGACTACTCATCCATTGTTGCCTTCGTGCGGGAGCTATATGCCACCAGCGAGTTTATACCCCTCTCTGTACCCCGCTTCGTTGGCCGGGAGAAGGAGTACCTATGCGATTGCATAGATAGCACCTTCGTTTCCAGCGTAGGTGAGTATGTTGATCGCTTTGAGCTGGAAGTAGCGGAATATACCGCCAGCCCCTATGCCATCGCCTGCGTGAATGGTACGAATGCCCTGCACATCGCGCTGGAATTGGTAGGTGTACAGCCCGGTGAGGAGGTGATTACCCAGCCCCTCACCTTCGTGGCGACCTGCAACGCCATAGCCTATGCTGGAGCTGTTCCCGTATTCGTCGATGTCGATATGCAGACTATGGGTCTTTCGCCCGATGCCCTTCGAGCCTGGCTGCAGGATAATGCCGCGATGCGTGGTGGTGAATGCTACAATAGGCATAGCGGTCGGCGCATTAGGGCCTGCATACCCATGCACACCTTTGGTCATCCCGTGCGTTTGGATGAGCTGGTGCCCATTTGCCAGGAGTGGGGGCTAGAGTTGGTGGAGGATGCCGCCGAGAGCCTCGGAAGTCTCTACAGGGGGCATCACACGGGTACATTCGGTCGCATCGGTATACTTAGCTTCAACGGCAACAAGACCATCACCACCGGTGGCGGGGGCATGCTCCTCATGCGGGACGAGGAGTTTGCCCACCGGGCTAAACACCTGACCACGCAGGCCAAGATACCCCACCCCTGGGAGTTCTGCCATGATGGGGTGGGCTACAACTACCGCATGCCCAACATCAATGCGGCTCTGGGATGCGCCCAGCTAGAGCAGCTGGAAACCTTTCTGAACGATAAGCGCCAGCTGGCTACGGAGTACGCCGCGTTCTTCGCCACCCTCGACGGGATGGATTATTTCCAGGAGCCAGAGAATGCTCAGTCCAACTACTGGCTGCATGCCGTCCTGCTCAGGGACAGGAAGGAGCGCGATGCATTCCTCGAATATACCAATAGCCAGGGCATCATGACGCGCCCCATCTGGGAGCTTATGCCCCGCCTACCGATGTTTACCAATAGCCAGCGTGGCCCCCTACCCCACGCTGAGGAGCTGGCTGACAGGGTGGTCAATCTACCCAGCAGCCCCCGCCTCAATGATGGGGGGGGGTATGAGTAGGCCGATTGTTCTTGTTGGTGGCGGTGGCCACTGTCGCTCCGTACTAAATACCCTCGCTGATTCTGGGCGCGAGGTACTCGGCATCCTGGATCTCCCCAAGAACCTAGGCCAGCCTGTGCTGGACTGGGAGGTCATCGGTACTGATGATGATATACCCCGACTTGCCCCTGAAGCTGACTTTATCATTACGACAGGCTTCATAAGCGACCCCACCCTCCGTATTATGCTCATAGACAGGGTAAGCCTAGCGGGTGGGCATTTCGCTACGGCTATAGCCCCCACCGCCAGCATCTCGCGCTACGCCCAGGTGGGTGAGGGGGTAGTGGTCCTACACGGTGCGCGCGTAAATGCAGGGGTGTACGTAGGCCCCCACTGCATACTGAATACCCAGGCCGTTCTGGAGCATGACGTTGAGGTGGGTTGCAATTCGCACGTATCCACCGGAGCAATCCTCAATGGGGGTGTGCAACTCGGGGCGAATAGCTTTGTTGGTAGCCGTTCGGTAATTCTCCAGGGTGTGAGTATCTGCGATGCGACGGTAATCGGTGCGGGTAGCGTGGTGCGCCATGATATCCGGGAGGCGGGCGTCTTCTACTCGCCCAGTAGCCTTGAGGGGAGGTAGGCCATGGCCAAGGTGCTACTGGTCTACTACCCTAGCGTGCAGGCTCCCCTGGTTGGGCGCATTGTCGAGCAGATGCGCACCAGAGGTCTAGAGATGGACAGCCTTAACCTACCAACTGCCCAGCTCAACGGCCAGCCCCTCAATACTGGCGGTCCATACGGGTTCCTTCGGCGCATGCTCTCCCCCCTCCTGCGAATCGCCATCATCCGGAAGGCCCTCTCGCCCCTCCTGGCCTCCCTCCTCCTGCGGCGCGTCGCAAGGGGCTACGATATGCTCGATTTCCACTATTTCTCCGTGGACTACATGCCCTACATGTGGAGTCCCTCTCGCCCCTATGCCATTAGCATATGGGGTTCGGACTTCTACCGGGAGCGCCCCTTCATCCAGCGCCTCAAGGCAAAGCTGTACCGCCGGGCGCTCTACGTTCGGGTAGCAACGGAGGCCATGGGGCGTGATGTCCTGTCCCGTTTCCCTGACCTTGACGGTTGCATAGAGGTGGCGAACTTCGGGGTGGAGCTGCTCGAGGAGATAGACCTGCTTCGTGGTAGCGCAAAGAGCCTAGTCCCCGAATCTGAAAGGGATGGTCGCCTGGTGCTTACCTGTGGCTACAATGGTAGCCCCGCCCAGCGGCACCAGGCCATTCTTGAGGCCATCTCCCGCCTTTCCGATACCCAGAAAGAGCGCATTTTTCTCTACCTACCGCTCACCTACGGTCTTACTCCCGAGTACAGGGCGGAGCTAATAGCCCGTCTGCAGGAACTCGCCCTACCCTATCGCCTCTTCGAGCAACGGCTGAGCGATGGGGATATGGCCCTGCTGCGTCTGGAGACCGACGTGGTGGTGAACATCCAGACCACCGATGCTCTCTGCGCATCCCTCACCCAGCATCTCTACGCTGGCAACGTCCTCATAGCGGGCGACTGGCTACCCTACGAGATCTACCCCCAGACCGGGGTTTACTATCTTCCCACTACAATAGAAGCCCTCCCCATCCACCTGGCTACATGCATCGACGGCTACGAGCAGCAAAGCCACGCCACCGAGCGCAACCCTGAGCGCCTACGGCAGTGGGCAAGCTGGCAGGTTGCAGGCCGGCGACTCTACGAATTGTACATCAAAGGACTAAAGGAGATAGAAGCCTATGGAGGGCAGGGTGCCAACGGAGCTACTGATAGCTAGGAGCGCAACGGGCATAGAGGCATTGCGCCAGATGGATGCCGTGGGGCATAAGATGCTCATCGTCGTGAATGCAGATGGGGGCTTCCACTCCATCCTTACGGTGGGCGACCTCCAGCGCGCCATCATCGCCAGCTACGATATTGCCCAGAGCATTGATGGGCTACTCGACCCGAAGTCTAAGGAATACGCCTACGTATGGGAGAGCGAAGAGGATATTCGTCAGCGCATGCTGGCCATTCGTGCGGAGTTCATGCCCGTGCTCGACGAGGCGGGCGCATTGCAGCGGCTCTACCTCTGGGAGGACTTCTTCCCGAGCACCTCCCACGTGGCTGAGCGCGAGCCCCTAGATCTCCCTGTGGTCATCATGGCCGGTGGGCGAGGCGAGCGCATGAAGCCGCTTACCAACGTAATACCCAAGCCGCTCATCCCGATAGGTGAGAAGACCATCCTCGAGACCATCCTTGATCAGTTCGCTGCCATCGGTTGCCACCGCTTCTACATCTCCGAGAACTACAAGGCAGGTTTGCTCCAGTACTATTTATCCGAGCTCGAACTCCCCTACTCCATTACGCACGTGGTGGAGGACAAGCCCATGGGGACCATTGGCAGCGTCTCCCTAATGGCCGAGAGCATCGATACCCCCTTCTTCGTTTCCAACTGCGATATCCTCGTTGATCAGGACTACCGGGATGTATACGACTACCACGTCTCCAACTCGAACGACATCACCGTGGTAACCTCCATGCAGGCGCAGCGCATCCCCTACGGGGTCATCGAGAGCGGCCCTGACGGCCTCCTCGAGCGCGTGATAGAGAAGCCCGAGAATATCTATATGATAAATACCGGGGTCTACCTGCTCAACGCCGAGATGATAGATTTAATCCCCCGGGACACCTTCTTCCACATCACGGACCTTATCGCGGAGGTTATTGCCAAGGGGGGCCGCGTGGGTTGCTTCCCGGTGAGCGAGCGCTCCTGGCGGGATATTGGGACCTGGGCAGAGTACCTGAGGGTTCTGGGCTAGTCTGAATGGCCTTTGCCTTGGGCTCCCCTCCGAATTTGTCTGGGGAAATTCGGAGGGGAGGTTTGGGCGGGGCGGGGACGTTAGCTAGTTAACCCCCTCGTTATTAGGTACGATACCCATTTCTTGGGCTATTTTACTCGTGGAGGCCCCTAGTAGCCCGGGTGGGCTAGTTTTTTGCCGGAGTATCCGCATGGTGTATTTTGCCTACCTTCGCGGGTGGGCGGGGTGTGCTGTGCGGATGGGTAATGCTTATATGTGAAGCGCATGAGGGTATTAGTTACAGGCGGTGCGGGCTTTATCGGCTCGAATCTCTGCGAGTATTTTCTGGGGCAAGGGTATGAGGTGGTGTGCTTGGATAACTTCTCAACGGGGTATCAGCGGAATATTGAACCGTATGTAGGCGATGCATCCTTTCGGCTTGTGGAGGGGGATATATGCGATTTGGAGGCGTGCGTTGAGGCATCTAAGGGTTGTGACTACGCCTTTCATCATGCGGCCCTGGTCTCTGTTCCGGAGAGCGTTAGCGATCCGATCGCCACGAATGTAAGCAACGTGGCGGGCTTTGTGAATGTGCTGGAGGCAGCCCGTCGGAATGGCCTCAAGCGGGTGATCTATGCTTCCTCTTCGGCTGTGTACGGGGATAGCGAGGTGCTGCCGGCGGCCGAGGGCGCTGAGGGGGCTTGCCTTTCCCCCTATGCGCTGACCAAGCGGATGAATGAGGAGTGGGCGGATTTATACTATCGGCTCTACGGTCTGGAGAGCATAGGGTTGCGCTACTTCAACGTGTACGGGCGCCGACAGGACCCGAATGGGGCGTATGCGGCGGTAATCCCCATTTTCGTGCGGCGGATGATGGCAGGGCAGCCACCGCAGATCAATGGGGACGGGAGCTATACGCGCGATTTTACGTATGTGGATGATGTTGTGCAGGCCAATGTGCGGGCCATGGAGGCTGGTGTAGAGGCTGTGAATGCGGTGTACAATGTGGCCTATGGGGAGGAGTCGAGCCTCAATGCGCTGGTAGCTGAACTACGGGCAATCCTGAGTGGCTATGATGCGGCTCTCAGTGGCATAGAGGCCGAGTATGGCCCATTGCGAGAGGGGGACATTGCGCACTCTGTAGCATCGATTGGCTTGCTGCGGGAGCGTTTGGGGTATAGGCCGGAATATCCCCTTTCGAGGGGCCTTCGGGAGGCTTGCCGGTGGTATTGGGAGAATTTGAAGTAAGGGATAGTAATAAGATGAAGGGCATAGTACTAGCTGGGGGGAGCGGCACGCGTCTCTACCCGATAACGAAGGGGGTGAGCAAGCAGCTGCTACCCATATACGATAAGCCGATGGTGTACTACCCCATCTCGGTGCTCATGCTGGCGGGGATACGGGAGATACTCTTGATTTCTACCCCGGAGGATCTGCCGGGTTTCCGGCGTTTGCTGGGCGATGGTTCGGACTATGGGGTGCAGCTATCGTATGCTGAGCAACCCTCGCCGGATGGCCTGGCGCAGGCGTTCATCATTGGCGAGGGGTTCGTGGGGGATGATGATGTGTGCCTGGTACTGGGAGACAATATTTTCTACGGGAGCTACTTCACCTCTAAGCTTGCGCAGGCGGTGCGGGATGCGAAGGAGGAGCGGAAAGCTACGGTGTTCGGCTACTGGGTGCACGACCCGGAGCGGTATGGCGTGGCGGAGCTGGATGCCACGGGGAACTGCCTCTCGCTGGAGGAGAAACCGGAGCATCCGAAATCGAACTACGCGGTGGTAGGGTTGTACTTCTACCCGAGCAGCGTGGTGGAGGTTGCCAAGGGGGTAAAGCCCTCTGCGCGGGGGGAGCTGGAGATTACCTCGGTGAATCAGGTGTACCTTCGGGAGGGCAATCTGAAGGTTCAGACCTTGGGGCGTGGGTTTGCGTGGCTGGATACGGGTACGCACGATTCGCTGAGCGAGGCTAGCACCTTCATAGAGGTTATAGAGAAGCGCCAGGGGTTGAAGGTAGCATGCCTGGAGGCGATTGCGTATCGTAAGGGCTGGATAGGTCGGGAGAAGCTTCGGGCACTGGCCGAACCCTTGGCCAAGAATCAGTATGGGCAGTATCTGCTCCGAATAGTAAACGAGGGGGAACAGTAGAGATGAAGAGCTGGAAACGTAGCATAGTAGTAACGGGGGGGGCTGGTTTTATTGGTTCGCACGTTGTGCGCCTGTTCGTGTCAAAGTACCCGGAGTACCGGGTGATTTGCCTGGATAAGCTGACGTATGCGGGCAACCTAGAGAATTTGCGGGATGTGGAGGATGCGCCGAACTATGCCTTTGAGCGGGTGGATATTTGCGATTTTGCAGAGGTGCAGCGGGTGTTCCGTGATTATGCCATAGATGGGGTTATCCATCTGGCGGCTGAGAGCCATGTGGACAGGAGTATCCGCGACCCCTTCACCTTTGCGCAGACGAATGTGATGGGTACGCTTACGTTGCTGCAGGCGGCTCGTCTCTACTGGGAGGGGCTACCGACGGGGTACGAGGGGAAGCTGTTCTACCATATCTCTACGGATGAGGTGTACGGTGCGCTGGAGATGGAGGGTGGCTATTTCGTGGAGACGACGAGCTACGATCCGCATTCGCCCTACTCTGCCTCAAAGGCGAGCTCTGACCACTTCGTGCGTTCGTTCCACGATACGTACGGTATGCCTACGCTGGTGACGAACTGCTCGAATAACTATGGGCCCAACCAGTTCCCGGAGAAGCTGATACCGCTGTTTATCAATAATATCCGTGAGGGTAAGCCCCTGCCGGTGTACGGTAAGGGGGAGAACGTGCGGGATTGGCTGTACGTGCTGGACCATGCCCGGGCGATAGATACGATATTCCATAGGGGGAAGGTGGGGGATACGTACAACATCGGCGGGTTCAACGAGTGGCGGAATATAGATTTGATTCGGGTGATAATTGAGACGGTGGATAGGTTGCTGGGGCATGAGGCTGGTCATTCGCTGGGCTTGATTAGCTATGTACAGGATAGGGCTGGGCATGATTTGCGCTACGCGATAGATTCGACGAAGCTGAAGGAGGAACTGGGGTGGGAGCCCTCGCTGCAGTTTGAGGAGGGGATAGAGAGGACCGTCCGCTGGTATCTGGACAACGGGGAGTGGGTGGAGCGGATAACCTCTGGGGAGTATGCGCGCTACTACGAGGAGATGTACGGTGGACGTTAGGCGGCTAGGCATGTAGTTTTGCGCTAGAGGAGGGTATAGTTTTGAGCGATACGCTAAAGGATAGGACTGCGAAGGGTATGGGCTGGAGCCTGCTGGATAACCTGGCGGGTGCTGGCATTACCTTCCTTGTGGGGCTTGTACTTGCGCGGTTACTTTCGCCGAGCGAGTACGGGATACTGGCCATCGTGATGATATTCATCGCGGTGTCGAACTCCATAGTGGATAGCGGCTTTTCGAGCGCGCTGGTGCGGAAGGTGAAGGTGAGCCCGTTGGACTACAATACGGTTTTCTACTTCAATCTGGTGGTTAGCGCGGTGCTCTACGTTGGTCTGTACTTCCTGTCGCCCTTCATTGCGGATTTCTTCGGGCAGGCGATACTGGTGCCGGTGACGCGGGTGATCGGGGTTGTGCTGGTTATCAACGGCCTGGCCATCATCCCCCGGACGATTTTCGTTCGCAGCGTGAACTTCAAGTCGCAGATGTTGGCTTCGCTCATTGCCTCTGTGGCCAGCGGGGTTGTGGGTATCGGTATGGCGCTGATGGACTACGGGGTGTGGAGTTTGGTGGGGCAACTTATCACTCGTCAGCTGCTGCTGACGGTATGCTTGTGGTGGCTATCCAGGTGGACACCGGCATTGGAGTACTCGTGGGAGAGCTTTCGGGAGCTATTCAGCTTTGGGTCTAAGCTACTGGTTGCGGGTTTGATAGATACTGTGTATCGGCATGTTGTAGAGTTTGTCATAGGGAAGTTCTACACGACGGGGGAGCTGGGGCAGTATACGCGGGCAGACCAGTTTGGCAATCTGGTGGCGGGCAACATGACTAGCGTTATTCAGCGCGTGAGCTATCCGGTGCTGAGCTCGATACAGGAGGAGCCGGAGCGGCTGCTGGAGGGCTTTCGCCGGGTGATAAAGTCGTCGATGCTGCTGTCCTTTGCGGCGATGTTCGGCATGGCGGCGTGCGCTAGGCCGATGGTGCTGCTGCTCATAGGGGAGAAGTGGTTGCCGTCGGTTTACTACCTTCAGATTCTGTGCCTTTCGGCCTCTCTCTATCCGTTGCATGCGATAAACCTGAATATTCTGCAGGTGAAGGGGCGGTCGGACTTATTCCTCCGCCTGGAGGTGTACAAGAAGCTGCTGGGGGTGGGGCCTATTCTGCTGGGGATATTCTGGGGTATTGTGCCGATGCTGTGGGGGGGAGTTGTGACATCGGTGCTGGCCTTCTTCTTGAATAGCTACTACTCCGATGCCCTGCTTTCCTACCCGTCGTTGATGCAGGTGAGGGATGTGGCGCCGACTTTCTGCGTCTCGCTGGTGGTGGCGGGGTGCATGTGGTGCGTTACGTTGGTGCCGATGGCTGTGTATTTCCAGCTAGCCGGGCAGGTGCTGCTGGGGGGTGGGCTGGCTTTGCTGCTCTACGAGTACTTCCGGCCGGCGGAGTACCTGGAGCTGAAGGAGATAGGTTTGAAACTAATACTGAGGAGGTAGACCGTGGAAAAGAAACCGATAAATGTAACCTCGCCGCTCCTTCCGGATCTGGAGGAGTTCATCCCCTACCTTCGGGAGATTTGGGATAGCGCTTGGTTGACGAATAATGGGAACTACCACCAGGAACTGGAGGAGGCGTTGGCCGATTACCTGAAGGTGCCGTACATAAGCCTCTTTGCCAATGGGACGTTGCCGCTTATGTGTGCGCTGCAGGCGCTGCGGGTAACGGGCGAGGTGATTACTACGCCCTATAGCTTTGTAGCGACAACGCATTCCCTGTGGTGGAATGGGGTGCGTCCGGTCTTTGTGGATATAGACCCGGTAACGTGCAATCTGGATCCGGGGCGTATCGAGGCGGCCATTACCCCTCGAACGACTGCGATCATGCCCGTGCATTGCTATGGACAGCCGTGCGATACAGTGGGCATACAGGAGGTGGCGGATAAGTATGGACTGCGGGTTATCTACGATGCGGCGCATGCCTTTGGGGTTGAGGTGGATGGCGGTGGTATCTGCTGCGCGGGGGACATGAGCACGCTGAGCTTCCATGCGACGAAGGTGTACAATACCATAGAGGGGGGGGCGCTGGTGTGCCATGATGCGAAGACGAAGGAGCGTATAGACCGGCTGAAGAACTTCGGTTTTGCGGGTGAGGTGGAGGTGATAGCCCCTGGTATAAACGGCAAGATGGATGAAGTGCGGGCAGCGTATGGGCTGCTCAACCTGCGGCAGGTGGAGGGGGCAATTGCCCGTCGCCGGGCGGTGGTGGAGCGGTATAGGGAGGCGCTGTGCGGGGTGGCGGGCATTTCGTTCTTTGAGGATCGGGATGGGGTTCGCCAGAACTACGCCTACTTCCCGATCTTCGTGGATGAGGGGGTGTTCGGGATGAGCCGTGATGCGCTCTACGAGCGGATGAAAGGGGCGGGGGTCATGGGGCGCCGGTATTTCTACCCGCTGATTAGCGATTTCTCGACGTACCGGGGCTTGCCGTCTGCCCGTGCGGAGAATCTGCCGGTGGCTCGGCGGAAGGCTAGTGAAGTAATTTGCCTACCTTTGCATGCGGATATGGGTGAGGGGGATGTGGAGCGGGTGCTGGGGAGTATTGTGGATGTTTAAGCTATGATAGAGGCATTTGTACTGCGCAATGTGCTATCTTTTCGTGATGAGGTAGTTCTGAGCTTTATCGCCGATGAGGGGGTGGGAGGTGGTGCCTCATCGTATTGTGTGGAGGCTGCGCATGGGATACGCCTTTTGCGCTTGGCTCTGCTCTTCGGTGGGAATGCTTCGGGGAAGACGAATGTGCTGGTGGCGCTCCATTTCCTACTTCAATTTATGGCTTCTTCCTCAGAAGGAGAGTCTAATAATCTGAGCAAGGGAATCGCCCTGGAGCCCTTTATCCTCGATGAGGTCTCCCGCGAGCAGGAGTCGAGACTTGAGCTCTATTTCCATCCTCGCAATTCGACGGGGGGGTATAGTCGTTACCGCTATGAGCTTATATTCATCAAGGAGGGGGTACTGAGTGAGCGTTTGTGGGTCTATCGTACGAGTAGACCAAGCCTTTTGTATGATAGGGGAAATGGGGAGATTCGCTTTGGCTCTGCTTTAGGGGCAATCCCTCGCGCTGTAAGGGATGAGCTGAAGGTGAAGACGCTTCGTAATATGTCCGTCTTGGCAGCCTATGCCCAGGTGAATTTTGCCAATCCAGATTTGGAGCGCGTAGTTGGCTGGGCGGTATCATATTTAGCCTCTAGCAATCCTCATCCACAGAGTATCCGCGATATGGCGCAGTACTTGTGGGATAATAAGGATCTTATTCCCCGGCTTGTTGAGCGCATGCGTTTTGCTGATTTCAATATTTCTGATATTCGTCCGGAGGTGCAAGAGGTTGACATTGAGGTGCCATTGCCCTTTGACGATATCCTGAATAAGGAGTCTGAGGGGCGTGGAAGCGGGGCTCCCCCTGTCCGTACCATTCGTAAGAGGATGGTGCGTTTGCTGTTTGAGCATGAGGTGCAGGTGGATGGGGAGCTTCGAAAGCGTTGGTTGAATGCTCATATGGAGTCGGCTGGTACGTTGGGCTTGCTGAACCTGTTTCTAAAGGTCGCTTTTGCATTTGAGGTGCATGGCTGTATTCTGGCGGATGAGATTGAGCAGTCGCTGCATCCAACCCTGCTCGAGGATTTTCTGGATCATTTCCTCTATGCAGAGAGCGATTCGCAGCTCATTGCATCGACGCATTTGGACTCCTTGCTACACTATGTAGATGCGATTATTCGGCGGGATAGCATTTGGTTTACTGAGAAGGATGAGGAGGGAGTCTCGGATTTGTACTCGCTGATGGTAATTAAGGGTCTGGCTAATATAAGCGATTTTCGCAAGGCGTATCGGGATGGTCTTTTGGGAGGTGTTGCCTATGTCTAGCTTGCGAAGAAAATCTAAGCGGGAGCGGGAGCGTGGAGAGCCAGTCCCTGTGCTGATAGTGGAAGGTGAGTGTGAGCGTAGCTATTTCAATCTGCTGCGTAGTAAGAGATTCCCGTTTAGGGTGAGGCTACCGAAGCCCTCAAGCTCTATGGCTAAGCTACGGAGCATCATAGATGCAGAGCTTTTGGTGGCTTCACGAGTCGTTGTGGTGTATGATATGGATGTTCAGCAGGATAAAAGCGTTGCTGCGAATTGGCAGGAGCTACGCGATAGCTATGAGGGGCAGGGGGTAGAGTTCGTTTTGAGCAATCCTTGCTTTGAGTACTGGTTTCTCTTGCACTTCATTGAGGAGTACGGTGTGATGTCCAGCCACCAGCTTTTGCAGAAGTTGAAGAGATATGCTCCAAATTATGCCAAGAGCTCCACTGGTATAAGGGCGATTTCGCAAGCGATTGATGGGATGCGTGAAGAGGCGATAAAGCGAGCGGATAGGTCGTGTTCTCGGTATGAAGAGTTTGAGGGTGGTTCTTTCACTCAGGTGGGCGGTTTCCTACGTAAAATGGAGGAGAAGGTATGAAGAAGCTGCTGCTGCTAGGTGCTCAGGATACGCACCTGCCGCTGATACGGCGGGCGAAGGAGCGTGGGGTGTACGTGATTACCTGCGACTACCTGCCGGAGAATCCTGGCCATAAGCTGGCTGATGAAGCCTACTATGATAGCACGACCGATCGTGAGGCCGTGCTGCGCTTGGCGGAGCGGCTGGGGGTGGATGGCATCATGACCTTCAGCTCTGATCCGGCGGCGCCCGTTGCGGCGTGGGTGGCTGAGCGATTGGGCCTACCCGGCGGGGGGGCTGAGGCCGTGCGTATCATGTCGGAGAAGGATGCCTTTCGGGACTTTCTGCGGAAGCATGGTTTCAGGGTGCCACGTTTCTCGAGCTATACCAGCCTTGATGGGCTGCGGGGAGATTTGGAAAGTCTCAGTTTCCCCTTGATGGTAAAGCCGGTGGATGCGTCGGGTAGTAAGGGGGTGGAGCGTGTTGCGGATGCGGATGCCCTGCTGCAGTGCTTCGAGGGGGCGCTTGCCTACTCCCGTTCTGGTCGCGTAATCGTGGAGGAGTGCATCGATAGCGACTATCCGCAGCTGCATGGGGATGGCTTCGTGTTGGGGGGCGAACTGGTATTCCTGCAGCTGGGGGATCACCATTTCAACCCTGAGGTGAATAATCTGGTGCCGATAAGCAGCACATTCCCCTCTGGGCAGCCGGAGGAGCAGGTGAAGCGGGTGGAGGAGGAAATCCGTCGTTTTATTCGTTTGGTGGGCTACCGTCAGGGGGCGATTAACGTGGAGGCGCGGGTTTCTGCTGGGGGGGAGGTCTATATTATTGATATAGGGGCGAGGAATGGTGGTAACTTCACGCCTCAGACCATCGAATACTCGACTGGTTTCGATTTCGTAGATGTAGGGCTGAGCGTGGCATTGGGCGAGCCGTTGCAAATTCCTTCTGCGGTGCGGCGTGCCTGCTATAGCCATCTGGTCGTGCATGCAGCTGCGGATGGCGTTTTGGACGGCCTAGAGTTTAGCGAGATGCTGAGGGAGCAGATAGTGGAGTGGCATCCTTGCGTGGAGGTGGGTGCATCGGTCTTTGCGTTTCGGCGTGCCAATGCGGCCATTGGGGTGCTGATTGTTCGGTCTGATAGTGTTCGGGAGCTGAATGGTGTTGCTGATGGGATGGACGAGCATGTGCGGGTGTACTTGCGATAGCCTGGGATATTTGGGGGGCAAGTTGCGTAATTTGCATGGTGCTGTTTTACCTTGGCTTGAGGCTATAGTGGTGGGTTTTACCTACCTTTGCGGGGTATCGGTTTGGAGTCATTCATAGATTATGCCTGTTTACAAGCAATACTACCTGCGGAGTTCCTAGGAGGGACGTGTGGTTTTTGGGGGCTAAGATATGCCCAATTGATAAATTGGAGGTGAAGAGATGAAGAAGTTGCTGTTGCTAGGGGGGTTGAGATATTTGCTCCCAGTTATTGAGAAGGCTCACAAGCTAGGGATGTATGTTATCACCTGCGATAATGTGCCGGGGAATATTGCGCATAGGTATTCGGATGAGTATTGCGATGTAAGCATATTGGATCTGGAGGCAGTGTTGGCACTGGCGAAGGCGAAGCGAATCGATGGCATCATGTCCTTTGCGGTTGATCCAGGCGTTGTTACGGCGGCGTATGTGGCTGAGCAGATGGGTTTGCCACATGTAGGTTCGTATGATTCGGTGCGTATTCTGCAGCATAAGGATTTGTTCCGGGCATTCCTGCGAGATAATGGGTTCAATGTCCCGATGTCTGGTGGGTATAGCGAGTATTCGGAGCTACTTGATGATATTGGGCGGTTTACCTTTCCGGTCATCGTCAAGCCTGTGGATTCTGCGGGTAGTAAGGGGGTTTGCCGTGTTGAGGGGATTGAGGAGCTGAAGGGTGCCTTCGCCTTTGCTAGGGCTAGTTCGTTCAGTGGTCGCGTGATAGTGGAGGAGTTCATTGAGGCTGAGGGGTGCTCTTCTGATACAGATTGCTTTTCTCAAGATGGGGAGCTACGTTTTATAAGCTTCAACGACCAGATGTTTGAAGCGGAGAGTGCCAATATTTATGCGCCGAGTTCCTTCATATGGCCTAGTGGGATGGCATCTTCGTCTCAGGACTGTCTAGCATCGGAGCTGCAACGCTTGGTGCGTTTGCTTAGCTTGGGCTCGTCGCTCTACAATGTGGAGACGCGGGTTGGATGTGACGGTAAGCCCTATATCATGGAGTTCTCTCCGAGGGGGGGGGGAATCGCCTGTCGGAGGTGCTAGGGATGGCTACTGGTGTGGATTTGATAGAGGCGGCCGTACTGGCGGCTGTGGGTGAGCGTTTTGACCTCCCTGCGACCTATGGCTATGATGGGGTTTGGGCGGAATTGGTACTCTTTGCGGAGCAAGCGGGGAGATATAATGGTTTACACATAGATGTGCGACTTCGGCCTTTCATTGTGGAGGAAGATGTATGGGTTGATCTTGGCGATTTTGTGCATCAGTTCACGGGTGCGAATGAGGCGATTGGTACAATCGTATTCCGTTTTTCTAGCCGGGCAGAGGCGGATGAGATTTGGTCTGGGATTCGGAAGATGGTAAAGGTAGATGTGGTGCGATGAGGAAGAGAATAGCGGTACTAGGGGCCAACGAACCATTGCTACAGTTCTATAGGAAGGTAGACCGTTCTCGCTTTGAGGTGCACGGTATAGCGTGGGCGGATGGCAGCGTTTGTCGTGATTACTGCGATGTTTTCCATCCATTAGACCTGCGGGATAGGGCTGGGGTTCTTTCCCTGTGTGAGAGCCTCGGCATCGAGGGGGCCAGCACCTTCAGCCTGGAGAGCGCCGTGCCCTTACAGGTCTTTTTGGCTGAGGAGTTGGGCTTGGTACATCCGGGCTCTTCTGTGAAAGCCTGGGTTGGGAATAAGGCGATGCTTAGGGATATGCTCCGTCGAGAGGATGTGGGGTATAATCCTGCGAGCCAAAGCGCTAGCCTTTTCTCGGCGTTGGATTTGGCCGAGATGCAGTTCCCGGTGGTTGTCAAGCCGATGGATGGCGGCGGGAGTCGAGGGGTTGTTCTTGCCAAGGGCGAGAGCGAGTTGCCTGATGCTTTTGCCTATGCGCAATCGCATTCGAAGTGCGGTGAGGTGGTTGTAGAGGAGTTCCTCCTGGGTGAGGAGTTCTCGGTGGAGTATATTTCATATGGGGGTAGGCACTATTTTCTGGCTTTGACCAGGAAGCGTACGAGTGGGGCGCCGCATTTCGTGGAGCTACATCATACGCAGCCTTCTGGTGTAGATGATGCCTGCCAGTTGGCCGTGCGGGCTGTTGTCGAGAGGGCGCTCGATGTTCTAGGTATAGAGAATGGCGTGAGCCACACGGAGATTATCATCGGTAGCGATGGACGGGTGAGCGTTGTGGAGGTAGGCCCTCGCATGGGGGGGGACTATATAACGTCCCATCTGACCGAGCTTAGCACTGGTGTCGATTTGGTCAACCTGAGCTTGTCGTTAGCTTGTGGGGATTTTGCCCCTCCCGTCGTGGAGCAGCAGCCGGGGGGCGGGGTGCTATTCTATACCCCCGATACCCGGCAAGAATTTGAGGCTATGCTGCATGGAGCGAATGTGATCGAGAGTGCATGTGCGTCCTTAGCCGGCACCTGTGAGAACAATATGGAGCGGAGTGGCTATTTGGTCTATAGGAATGTGCTAGGGAATGGTTAGGGAGATCGGTAGCATTTTCCCCCTTCACAACTACGATGGGGATGGTTCTTGTAGATACACAGTGTCTGATGGACGAGTTTTTTTCTCTCGTTGCCGTGAAGCTCTACTCTGGATAGCGCGAGAGCACTATACGCCAGGGGCTTGCGTTTTGTTGCCAGCGTATACCTGTAGTACTGTCATTGAACCTTTTTTGGTGGCAGGTTGGCGTGTGGTCTTTGTGGGGGTAAATCTTGACCTAAGTCTCGATGTTGAGGATTTGGCTCGCTGCTATTGGGTAGAGGCTGCGCGGGCGGTTGTGCTTCATCCGTTTTACGGTAGGGAGCTGAGTCAGGAGGAGGAGGAGGTTCTTTCGCAGCTTAGCGCTGATGGCGGGCTGGTTATACTCGATATGACGCAGGGAATCTTTTCGGATAAGCGTTATGATTTCGTGGACTACTATGTTGGTAGCCTGCGAAAGTGGTTTCCCATGCCGGATGGGGGCTATTTGGAGGCAAATGGTGCGCTTTTACCCTCGGTCGAGGAGCTGAAGGAGAATGTCCCTTTTGTTTCGGATCAGCGGGATGCGATGTACCTTCGTGGCCAGTATTTTCGGAGTGGAGATGCAGGCCTTAAGTGCATTTCTGTACGTCTTAACAAGCGGGCTGAGGGGCAATCCCTAGATGATATTCATAGGATGTCGGATTTTTCTCTGGGTGTTTTTGCTGGCGTAGATATCGATGCGACCTATCGGGTTCGCATGGATAATTTTGCCCAGCTTTTTGAGCTGCGTTCTAGTGCTTGTCGGGTAGCGCGTAGCCCGTTTGCGTCTCTAGACCTCGTGGCCACCTCGCCGCTCTACTTCCCGATGTACGTGGAGGATGTTCTGTCGGTTCAGTCGTTTTTCGCCGGCGAGGGGATTTACTGCCCACGCCTGTGGCCCGTTGATTACCCGGAGGTGCTGGTCAGCGATGGGGTGAGGTATATCTATGAGCATTTGCTGTGCGTTCCGGTAGATCAGCGCTACGGGGCGGTGGAGATGCAGCAGATTGTAAACTTAATGCGAGAGCTATGATTTTATTTGAAGAGCATCCATACGCAGAGTCAACTATCCGGGGAATCCTTTCAGCTCCTGAAGTTTCTGACTTCATTGCGGGTGAAGCCCGAAGCAATGGCTTCTCGGCTTCTAGTTGGGGAAATAAGTTGGCTACTCGTGGGTCTATTATATATAGCATGGAGGATGGGGAGGTGCACGGTTTTGCAATCCTCTACATGCATGGTTCGCCGGATAAGGGTATGTATATAGCCGTTGGCTTTGTTAACCAGCATATTAGAAGCCGAGGTATATACCAGAAAATCATGCGTGAGATATTCGTCCGTGCTCGTGAGAAGGGTTTTGAGTGGGTTTGGGCGTATATCTCGACGCGTAATGCGCGTAGCGTTCGTTTCCATGAGCGTATGGGCTTTGATTTCGTTGAGGTGGTTGAGAAGCCGTCCGGGTCGTTGCATGTAATTCGGTATAATCTTTAGGGTGTTCGTAGACCTTGTGTAGAGTAGTAGGCATGCAGCATATACATGTGTTTATCGGGCGTTTTTACCATCTTGTCTCGCAAATAGTACCTCAGTATTGTGCGCTGGATCCGTATTGCCATGAAATAGTGTGTGTGGGTTCGGTTTCGGAGAAGATTCGGCTTCGGTACCAGGAGAAGCTACCATCTGAGCTCTACGGTTTGCTTCGCTTTACTGAGAGTCGTACGGCCTTTTTCCGCTATGCGTTAGACCATCGAGGGGCGCGTTTTATCCTTCATGGGCTTCATTTTACCTGGATGGCTCCGGTACTTTTTACCCGGGCGGATTGGATTAACTGGGGCTCTGGGGTGAAAACTAATTGGAGGAATCCGTTGAGCATTTTGGGGTATCCTCTTAAGTACGTCTTCTACCACTCATTATCCTCCGTGAATGCGCTGATAGAGGAGGATATTGTTGACCTAAAGCGTAGCTTCCGGCTTCGTGATGTTGGCTATCTCCGCTATATTTTGGGTGGAGATTATGATGGTTACCGTAAGCGCTTGGTTTCTCATAGTACGCATAGCCCCCTGCGTGTCCTGGTCGGTAATAGCGCGCATTGCATTGATACTTACTATGAGGTGGCGGATCTTCTTGGGCGGCGTAGTGAGGCGTTTACGGTGCACTTCATGCTGCAGTATCCGCGGCAGGATGAGGAGGTGTTGGCACGATTTGCGAGCTACCTGGACGCGCACCTTAATCATCCGTACCAGCTGGATTTGGAGGTGATGGAGCTGGATGCCTACCATGCGTACATTGATTCTTTTGATATCTACATATGCGGTTCAATGGGGCAGAGCGGGCTGGGGGCTATAGGAGATGCCCTGCTGAGTGGCGTGGTGGCGGTGCTTCGGGGCAAAAATCTGGCGTATAAGCGATCGCAGGGATTTCGCGTTTATGGTTTTGAGGATTTGAACCGAGCCGCCACGTTGCAAGATTTGCTGCTTCCGAAGTCCGTATTTGAGACGCATATTCAGCTAGCACTTCGTGATGAGGATGTGGAACGCGCCAAGTGGATTTCCTTTTTTGAGGAGGTTTAGAGTGCTTTTGGCTTGCCAAGGTTGTTGATAGCGTTGTATGTACCTACTATATATCCTTCTGCTCCTGATGTGTTTTGCCTACCTGCGGCGTAGGTTAAATGGCGGGGAAGCAGCCTTCTACCATTCGCCCCTGGTGCTGGCCGGGCTGTTTCTCTTCGTGGGGGTGTATGCGGTGTTCTCGGATGACTATTTCATCTACCAGGAGATCGTAACGAAGCTAATTCCGACAGGTAATTATACCAGGTTCACTCCCTTTTGGAATGCTTATGCTGAGGCTATAGGTAATACTAATACGCTTTTCCGCTTATTGACGCTTGGTGGAGGCCTGTTGCTGCTGTCTTGGCAGGGGCACTTGCTCCGATTGCGCTATTTGGAGCTTTTGCCCTGGTTTATCGCTCTGGCGGGTATGCATCTGATTACGTGGCTACGCTTTGAGTTGGCCTGTATGCTTTTTGTGCTGGGCATGACGCTATGTTTGCGACGGAAGGCGATTGGTCTTGTTGTGGTTCTTTTGCCGTTCGTACTGCATCCGGCATCGTTCCTTTTTCTGCTTGGAGTTGGTATTTACCTGCTCAATCCCCAACGGTTAAGCATGCGAGTATTGATGTGGTTGGGGGTGCTGCTGGTGTTGAGCTGTCTGCCGTTGCTGGTAGACCTTGCCATTGAGGTGTTTGGTATTTCCTCCTTCTGGTACTACGTGAAGTATTTCCGGTGGGGGGATGCATTCTATCGGCGGCATTTTCTGTATGCGCTATGGGGCTACATGATCTATGTGCTGGGGCTTATTGTAGTTTACCTTTTTTCGCGAGTTGGTCGGTGTAGTCCTTCTCCGCTGGCGCAGAAATTGACTCGTTTGATGGAGGCTTTTGGGCTTCTTTCCCTCCTATTCAATTTCATTCCGGTAACTCCGCATATTTCTGTTCGCTTGGCTGGTATAGCGTTCTATATTGCCTGTGTAGTTGGTGCAATGAGTATGCGCCAGCTTCGAGTGTTTGCGCATCGTAAGCTACTGCTTTGGATGGTGGTGTGCTTGCTGGTCATGAGCGGTATGGAAACCGTTGCTAACCATCATGATGATCTGCGAGTACTGTATGATATTATGTATGCGTTAGCCTCGTAGTCGTTAGTTAGAGCTGATTTAGGGGTTGTGGTTATTTCCCTCGCTCGTTGCTAGGGAGGCTTTCCTATGTTTTCGCTACCTTTGCGGTGAGCTGAGGCTTAGATTGAGCATAAAACGAATATATGTAGATAGCATGCAGGCAATAATACTGGCGGCAGGTATGGGGCGGCGGCTTGGGGAGCATACCAAGGAGAATACGAAGTGCATGGTGAAGGTCAATGGTGTGCGCCTCATTGACCGGATGCTTTCGCAGCTCGCTGTGTTTTCGGTTGAGCGTGTTGTCATCGTTGTAGGCTATAAGGGTAGGGAGCTACGTGAGTATATCGATGAGCGCTATAGCGATAGGTTGCGTATAGAGTATGTCTGCAATCCGGTATACGATACGACCAACAATATCTACTCTCTTTTCCTTGCCAAGGAGCATCTGCAGCGAGGGGACACTCTGCTGCTTGAGTCTGATTTGATTTATGAGGATAGTATCCTGGAGCTGGCGATCAATTCGTTGCATCCCAACGTGGCGCTCGTAAGTGCGTATCAGCCCTGGATGGATGGCACGATGGTTCGGATAGATGCTGATGGTAATATTACCGCCTTCATTCCGAAGGCGGATTTCAAATATAGCGAGGTTTCGACCTACTACAAGACGGTGAATATATACCGCTTTAGTGAGCGTTTCTCACGGGAGGTGTACGTTCCTTTCCTTGAGGCGTATTGCAGTGCCTTGGGGCGTAATGAGTACTATGAGCAGGTGCTGAGTATGATTATCCATCTCAACCGGAAGGAGATAAAGGCGCTTCCCGTAGGGGATTTGGGTTGGTATGAGATAGATGATGTGCAGGATCTGGACATTGCCGAGGCCATATTTGCGCCTGATGAGGAGAAACTTTCTCGCTATACCCAGCGGGGTGGTGGTTACTGGCGTTTTGAAACGCTCTTGGATTTCAGCAATCCCGTTAATCCGTTTTTCCCCACCGTACGGTTGCGTGAGGAGTTGCGGGCGAGCTTTGATCCCCTCGTGACCACGTATCCTTCAGGCATGGGGGTGCATGCCTTGCTGGCGGGGAAGTACTTTGGCGTACGCGCGGAGTATACAGTGTTGGGGAATGGGGTGGCAGAGTTGTTAGCCGCATTGATGCGGACGATTAGCGGCAGACTGGGTGTAGTATGCCCTACTCTCGAGGAATATGCGAACCGGTGTAAGCCGGAGCAACTAGAGGTTTTCGTGCCGCAGAATGTCGATTTCATGTATACCGCTAAGGATTTAATGGTATACTTCGAGGGGCGTAATCTAGGAACTCTCTTGCTAATTAATCCGGACAATCCGTCGGGGAATTTCATCTCGCTAGCAGATGTTGTAGAGTTGCTCGGGTGGTGTCGTGCGAGGGGCATTCGTCTTGTTTTGGATGAGAGTTTTGTGGATTTCTCGGAGGGCTTCCAGGGAAACTCGTTGCTGTCAGATGCAATGCTGGTTGGGTACCCCAACCTCTGCGTTGTGAAGAGTATATCGAAGTCCTACGGCGTGCCGGGGCTACGGCTCGGTGTGCTGGCCTCCTCTGACCGGGGGTTGGTTGATGCAATAATGGCCGAAGCCTCTATGTGGAACATCAACTCCTTCGCTGAATACTACATGCAGATTTTCGGTAAGTATACCTCTGACTATGTAGATGCTTGCGCTAGGCTTGTTGTGGAGCGTGAGCGTTTTCGTGGGCTTTTGAATGGCATTCCATTCCTGCGGGTAATTCCGTCGCAGGCCAACTATTTTTTGTGCGAGGTATTCGGTGCGTATACCTCGCGCGGTTTGACAGAGGTACTATTGGGGCGGTCTAGTATATTGGTGGAAGATTGTAGTACGAAGAGGGGTTTTGAGGGGAGGAGCTATATACGGATTGCAGTGCGTAGTGTAGAGGACAATGACCGGCTGGTGCAGGTGTTAGGCAGTCTATCTGCTAAGTAGGTTTTATCGCCAGAATGCTTGTGTGAAGTGTTTTGGTCGCTTGTGCTTTGGTGGGGGAGTCATGTAGTCTTCTCCGTATACTGTGGAAAGGTATGCGTGTACGTCGTTAGGCGCATCGAGTAGGCGTCCCTCAAATTCTATTTCTGTGGGGTTCTTGAAGATGTGGTGTGGGAAGCTATACTGAAGTTCCTCGATGCTTGTAACTACTTTTGAGCCGTTGAAATCCTTGACTCTTGTCCATTTGATGTAGCTCGAAAGAAGCGGCTTGTAGCCGATGATTCTGCTGGCCTTCCAGAGTGGCCATGCTATTGCTTTTTTCCATGTCGGCATTTGGGGCATGCCGTTATGCACAGCGACCACACGCATTTTGAAGAGTAGCAAAAGTAGCCGGATAATAAGGTTGGGATACTTTGGTTGTCCATCTATTGGGAAGATGTCTATCCACAACCCCAGGCCGGGTATTGGGTCTACTAGGGGTTCTTCTACCTGCGTGCGTTTGTCTATCACCTTGATAAAGGGGTAGTAGTAGTCCTTTTCTCCAGGTATGAATAGTCTGAAACGTTCGGTTTCGATTTTGGTGGCGAGTTCTACCATACGGTTGTAGCTTTCCGTGGGCATGTAGATATCTATGTCGTCATCCCAGGGGATAAAGCCCTTGTGGCGAACGGCCCCCAGCAGGGTCCCGTAGGCTAGGTAGTATGTTAGCCCGTGCTGTTGGCAAATGTCAACAATGTAGTCGAGGATTTCAACCTCAACCGTTTTGACCTCTTCAATTGTTAGTGGTTGCATCTTCTTGCTTCTTATAGACCAATGAATTTGATAAATCTTCTCTCCCATAGTATATTATCATCCACAAATTGCTGGAGAAGTGTGGCCCTCTGCGAGAGGTATTGCTGGGGGTTAAGCTCGGCGTAAAATGTGAGTAGCTTTTCGCCTAGGTTTGCTGTGTCTGTAATGGCTAGCCCCACTCCATACTGTGCAGCATAGGTCCCCTGTACGGTGTCGTGGGTGCAGATCATGGGGCGTCCGTATAGGAGGGAGTTGTAGAAGCGGTTGGATAGAGCGGCATCCCCATTGGGGTAGCGATTGTAGAAGATGTTCATGAACGATGAGGCCAGGATGTAGTCCTCTTCCTCCTCTTTCCTGTAGAAGCCCTCGAATGAGATGTTCTCTACATGGTGGTCCTTGGCGTATTGCTTCAGGTTCTCTTCTTCTGGTCCCCAGCCCACGAAACGGATGAAGAAGCGATGGTCATTGCTGAGGGCTTTAATAATCGCCGAGTTGGAATCGAAGCTGCGAATGCCTCCTATGGTAAGAACTTCTATCGCCTCTTGTTGGGTTGGAGCGTTTGCTAGTCCTCGCTCTAGGTTCTGGCTAATTTTATGGCCGTCAAAATTGTGGCAGAGGGTGTATTCTACATCTTTCGGTAGGTAGTTGATAAAACCTGGGGATGAGACCACCTGCAATGCGCTGCACTCCAGGGCCTTTCTGAATGGGTACATGAAGGTCTGGTCAAAGCTCATGTCCCTGTAGTCTATCATGTATTGCCCGCGGTACTCCTTCCTAAGAAAGCGGTATAGAAACGAGGCAACCTGAGGTCCAAAGATGATGAGACGGTCGTAGTTATTTTGCTTGATTTGCTCTTTGGCGAATGCTGTGAATCCCCAGTATGATGCTATTTTCCCGGTGCTACTCCTTGCGCAGGGTTTGCGGTAGGCGATGCCGTTGTTGAGTTCCTCCGCCTTGTTCTCCCTGTCCCAGAAGATGATATCATGCGCTATACCTTGCTCTGCCAGTAGTTGTCGGTATGGGTTGATGAAGGGGGCAAAGAAGAGGTTCGATGGGACTACGAAGGCGATTCTGAGGCTATTCATGGGGAATGATTTTATCCGTATAATCCGGTGCAAAGGTATACAATTGTAGCAATGTGGGGGGCGTAACATGTTGCATTCTTCCAGTTGGTCATGGTTGCCCTAATCGATGGATTGGCTATCTTTGCGAGATATTTAGAGGTGATGAGGAGCTACCCGCTTCACGCCTCCTAGCCGTTAATAAACACTCTAAGAACCGCTGTTTTTCGTATGCATGGGATAAGTACGTGGTTTACTAGGATAGTACCCGGGAAGGATGAGGTTCGTCCTATGGGAACCTGGCTTTTTTACTTCACAATACTTGCATTTTTCATTCCTACTGTTTGGGCGTACATAGATGGTTGGGACGGAATGACTAATAGCTATGCGGCATGGATTTGGTTAGTTGTGGCAGCCTGGTTACTGGGTTTATCCGTGGCGCTAGGTTTGTTACATGAGTGGCTGGCCTCGTGTTGCTGTGGGCTCGTAGGGCGTTTTGTTCACATGGGTATTGTCCTATGGGTGGCTTTTTGGGGGGCGTTTTCCCTCTATCTGCGCTACAATTTTGGTTGCGGTATCGGTGAGAGCGTGATAGCGAATATCTATGCGACGAATGAGCGTGAAGCACGTGAGCTGATTTTCAACACCAATATGTTTTCCATGGTGTCCGTCCCGCTTTACGTGCTTTTGGCTTCTGCCGTTCTGTCCTATATCCTAAGCAGGGTGCTCCCGCTGCGTTTACCCTTTCGCTTGCTGAGGTTCTTGAGATTCGCCGCGCTGTTGCTATTCGTCTTTTTGGGATGCTTCCATTCGTACACCTTCATGTTCAAGCTCGATGAGGCGCAGGGACCGCTTGTCCGGTATTGGATGATGTCCGAGCCAGAGTGCCTTATTTGGGGGCACTTTCGCTACAAGTGGAATATGCAACGTTTCTACGAGCTGCGGTCGCAGAAACGGGAGGTGGAGGTAGCCGTTACGGATGTTGAGCGTTTGCCTGATAACCTGGTTATTATTGTGGGGGAGAGTACGCGGCGGGAGTACTTGTCGCTCTACGGCTACCCGCTGGAGACCACGCCAATGCTTGACAGCATCGCCCAAACGGGGAGCATGGTTGTTTTTGCTAATGCCGTGGCCCCTCGCTTCTCTACGCGGGAATCGGTTCCTGAGAGTCTGACGACGCATTCAGTTGACAGCGTGGGGCAGGATTGGTTCGTTATGCCTTCGCTACCGGATATCCTTCGTGAAGCGGGCTATGAGACCTTCTGGCTCAGTGCGCAGCATCCCTTCGGGAAGGAGAGCTGGCCAATCTCTACAGTGGCCTTAGGGTGCGATTCGGTAGCTTTCCTTGAACCCCTGCTGCTGCGTAAGAGGGGTGGGCTTCGGGTGATTTATCATGACGGAGATTTACTCTCTTACCTGCAGGTTGGGGATTCTACTAGGCGGGTTGCTCTCTTCCTCCATCTCGAGGGCCACCATACGGATTACCAGAAACGGTATACCGATGAGTTTGCCATTTTTAGTTCTGAGGATATCCCCTACCAAGAGGAAGAGGCGAAGCGGCATGTCCTTGCGCACTATGCGAACGCTTCGCGCTATAACGATTGGGTGGTATCGGAGGTCGTTAAACGTTACCGTAATACCGATGCGATGGTGTTCTACTTCTCTGATCATGCCCAGGCACTCTATGACGACGTAACTAATCCCAATGTGATGGGCCATCTTAAGTCCTACGTAGGTCTGCGTATTCCATTCATGGTCTGGATGTCGGATTATGCCTTGCAGCTACCGGATTATAGGGGTGATTTGCGTAGACAAACCATGCAGATCATGCGTAGGGCGCAGGATCGACTCTTTGTAAATGACATTTTCACCCAGAGCGTATGTGGTCTCTTGGGAATCGAGGAGGCTAGCATTTCTGCCAAGGAGAATCTATTCTCTCCCGAGTATGATACGCTAAAGGTGAGAAGGATTTATGGCGGTTCCTACTTTGGTGCTGATACTGTCGATGCGCTACCTTCGTTCAAGACCTGGCTGGAGGCTCGTATGCAGTAGGATTTGCCTTCGGGGGCAATAGGGGAAATAATGTCTTCTAATCAAACATCGTATCTGTAGTATGAAGGGGCTTATATTTTGGCCTACTGAGTCTATATGCGAAGCTAGGATTGCCTGGAGGCTAGACAGCACCATTTTGCTTCTCACGGGTAGTTTTCATCGATACGGTGCGCTTTTTAAAGTGCGGAGTTTACTCGCATGGGATACGATGAGTTCAACGCCAGTATTTTCAAGAGCCGCATAGTTTTTGCTTCCGCTCTTAGCTGATGCTTGTAGAATGCCTTGGCCTGTGTACCTTTGCGTTTGATATGGTATTCTCATTGTTGAAACCTTGCTTGATTTATACGGCTTGTCCATGACTCACTTTGCACCTTCTGAGCGTTTTCCTTTGGTCTCTGTTATTATGCCCTGCTATAATGCGGAGCGTTTTATTGCCCAGGCAATCGAGTCGGTGGTAGCCCAAACTTACCAGGAATGGGAGCTACTCGTTAGCGATGATTGTAGTACGGATGGTAGCGTGCCGTTGGTTAAGTCGTACGCTGCCGCTGATGGCCGCATTCGCCTCGTGAAGGCATCGACTAATGGCGGGGCGGCCATGGCGCGCAATGCGGCGATACGGGTTGCCAAAGGGCGCTTCTTGGCCTTTTTGGATAGCGATGACCTGTGGCACCCTGAGAAGCTAGAACGTCAGATCGCCTTCATGTTGGGCCACCAGCACGCCTTTACCTACACCAGCTACGCCATTGTAGATGAGCAGGGGGAGCGATGTGGAACGTCCGTACAGCCCCCCCCTAGCCTCTCCTATAGCGAGTATCTTCGAAATACAGCAATAGGTTGCTTAACGGTTGTTGTTGATAGGAACCAGCTTGGGGATGTTACCATGCAGAGCCAACCAATGCATGAGGACTTTGCAACATGGTTGCAGCTCCTCAAGCGGATAGACAGAGCCTATGGGCTTCGGGAGGAACTCGCCTTCTATCGGGTTGTTGCTGATAGCCTCTCCCATAATAAATTGAAGGCGGCAAAGCAGGTCTGGCGAATCTACAGGGAGGTTGAGGGCTTAGGACTGCTGCGCTCTTTGTATAGTTTTTGGGGATATGCAATTCATGCGGTAATGAAGCGCCTCTAATTGTTCTATTCGGTCTACATTGTTTTTCTGAATCTAATTACCTTTGCGCACATGTAGCCCCATGGGTATATGTTTGGGGTTAATATCATATCTTGGCCTATGAAAGTCCCCTTTTCCCCCCCCTACATAGATGAATCGGTAATCACCGAGGTCAATGCGTCTTTGGCTTCGGGCTGGATTACCACCGGCCCGAAGGTAAAGGCGCTCGAGGAGCTCCTAGAGGCGCAAACGGGTGCAGGTCGTACGCTATGCGTAAACTCCTGGACTTCGGGGGCTATACTTGTCCTCCGTTGGCTTGGGTTGCAACCCGGGGATGAGGTTATTCTCCCGGCCTATACGTATAGCGCTACGGCTCTAGCAGTCCTTCATGCTGGTGGAACGCCGGTCATGGTGGATGTTGAGGATGATTTCAATATTTCGCTGGAAGCCATCCGGAAGGCCATCACTCCAAGGACAAAGGCTATAATACCGGTAGATATTGCCGGTTATCCCTGCGACTACGATGCGATTATGGCGCTCGTGCAGGAACAGCCTGTACGTCAGCTTTTCAACCCGACCTCGGAGGTGCAGGGGTACTTGGGGCGTATCCTCGTGATGAATGATGCGGCGCACTCCCTTGGGGCAACAGCGCTCAATGGACAGAAAACCGGTGCGTGCTGCGACATTGCCGTATTTTCCCTCCATGCGGTGAAGAACGTAACCACAGCGGAGGGAGGGGCAATATGCCTGAACCTGCCGTCTCCCTTTGATAATGGTAGCCTCTATGCAGATATGCGCCTCATGACGCT
>PDRH01000122.1 GCA_002748015.1 Bacteroidota bacterium
CTACTTCCTGATCGAGGTTATGCCGGCAGATTATAATGGTGATAGCGAGAAATGGGAGGTGAAGCAGCAGGAAACCCGAATCCTGGCCAAGGATTTACAGGGGGCGGCTCTGGGCTTCTCCTGGACATCTTCCTACGGTAGCAAGTTCAATAGCGAATTCAAGGGCAAGAGCGAAGCTATTGCAACCGAAACGGGCTCTGCAACTCTCAAGGTTACGGATAACAGCAACGGTTGCAAGGACTCCCGGAAGGCCGAGTTGGTATTCCTCAAGGAGTTCAGCTGGGAGTGGACTGGCAAGAAGAATCAGCACGGTATCGGTGAGGGAACGGTTACGGCTCGCTCTTCGCAGGCCGCAGCTCCATACACGGGTAAGTCGGCCTACCTCGATGGTGACCTTGAGTTTACCATAAAGGCTGAGGAAGGTAGCTATATCAAGAGCGTTCGCTTAACCGATGCTCGGGGTATAGAGACAGATATCCCCATCGATGACGACCAGCTGATGAGCTACACCACCAATGCGACAAATGGTGGTAAGCTAACGGTGGTCTTCGCAAAGAGCGATAAGCAGGGTGGTGGTTCTGGTTCTGAGGGTAGTGGTAACGGCGGTAGCTCGGATGACGATGATGACGATGAGAAGGAGGGGGCTGAGACTCCGGTCAGCCTAGCCGCACTTTCAGAGGTGGCTGTGGTATCGCCCTTCACCAGCGAGCTTGTGCTACTCCATGCGGACAACTGCGTTGCCTACGAACTCTATACTGAAATGGGCAAGTTAGTGATGCAGGGTGTGGCTAAGGGCCAGGCGAGTGTCCGCATCCAGATGGGCGATGCGCCCCAGGGTGTATACCTCGTGCGCCTCTACGCTGCTGACGGTAGCTTTAGGGTGCTGAAGGCCATCAAGCTCTAGCGCTGAAAGGTTCAAGGTAGTAAGGCGGCATCCCCCAAGGGATGCCGCCTTTTTTGTAGCCCCTAGCTAGACGGTAAAAATATGCTATCTTTGTGCCGATTATACCCTCACTAGAAATAACAAACACGCAGATGGAATATAACACGCAGCGTAGCCCACTACGCCTTTCTGAATATGGGCGAAACGTTCAGCAGATGGTTGATGCCCTACCAGCCATAGAGGACAGAAAGAAGCGAACAGAGCAGGCTGAGGCCATAGTCAACGTAATGCTACGCCTGCAACCCAAGATTAAGGAGCTGGAGGACTACCAGCGCAAGCTCTGGGATCACCTGCACGTAATGGCCGATTACTCCCTGGATGTGGATAGCCCCTATCCTGTACCCAAGCGCGAGGAGATAGAGAAGGAGCCCGAGCGCGTACCCTACGGTACGCACACGCAGCATAGCAATCACTACGGGGCGATTATCATGGATATGATTGCCACCATAGCCCGAGAGCCCGAGGGACCCGAGCGCGAGCAGAAGGTGCTGGCGTGCGCCAACCAGATGAAGCGTGCCTACCTCAAGTGGAATAAGAATTCGGTGGATGACGAGCTTATAGCCCGCGACCTAGAGCAGTACTCCGGGGGCGTGCTCAAGCTCCCGGAGGGGGTAAGTCTCAGCGCTACGCTACCTCAGAGCAGCGAGGGGAAGAAGCAGAATGCAGGCAACCGCCAGAATAATCCCAATACTCGCAAGCGCCGGACTAAGCGTAAGCGCTAAGGATAAAGCTCTTTTGCCCCTGGCCAAGCGTTGAAAAGGGGCCATAATCCTAAAGGACAATGGAAACATTCAGGGTAGAAGGTGGGCATCGCCTGAGCGGGCGGTTGAAACCACAGGGGGCGAAGAACGAGGCTCTGCAGATACTATCGGCCATACTCCTTACCGATGAGCCGGTAAGGGTCTCCAATATCCCCCTAATCCATGATGTTCTCCGTCTCATTGAAATCCTTGAGTTCCTGGGTGTAGATGTACTTTGGCACTCAGAGCATGAATGTACCTTCTCGCCGCGGGGGGTAGACCCTCAGAGGGCCATGCAGCCGGCCTTCGTTGCAGCATGCGGTCGGCTCAGGGGGTCTATTATGCTGGTGGGGCCTCTACTAGCTCGCTATGGGAGGGCCTTCGTTCCCAAGCCCGGGGGGGACAAGATCGGGCGAAGGAGGCTCGACACCCACCTGCAGGGTTTCATTGACCTCGGGGCCGTCCTCTGCTATGACGAGGAGGCGGAGGGCTACGTTGTACATGCCAAGGAGCTCAAGGGATGCTACATGCTCCTTGATGAGGCATCCGTTACTGGTACTGCCAACATCATTATGGCGGCCGTCCTGGCCAAGGGGACAACCCAGATATTCAACGCCGCCTGCGAACCCTACGTTCAGCAGCTCTGCCGTATGCTCGTTAGCATGGGTGCACAGATTGAGGGCTTGGGCTCCAACCTCCTCACCATCCATGGCGTGGAGCGACTCGGGGGATGCCTGCATCAGATGCTCCCCGACATGATAGAGGTCGGCTCCTTCATCGGCCTGGCAGCTTTGACCCAGAGCGAAATAACCATTGAGAACGTCCGCTATAGGGAGCTGGGTATAATTCCCTCGGCCTTCCAGCGGCTCGGGATATCCATGGAGCTAAGGGGCGATGACCTCTACATACCCGGCGACCAATCCTACGAGATAGAGACCTTCATGGATGGCTCCATCATGACCGTAAGCGATGCCCCCTGGCCTGGCCTGACCCCAGACCTCCTTAGCGTCTTCCTCGTTGTGGCCACTCAGGCACGGGGGGCCATCCTCATACACCAGAAGATGTTCGAGAGCCGCCTATTCTTCGTCGACAAGCTCATTGACATGGGCGCGCAAATCATCCTCTGCGATCCCCACAGGGCCACGGTGATAGGCCTAGATAGGGCGGTCAAGCTCCGGGCTACGAGCATGGCCTCGCCCGACATACGAGCTGGCGTTGCCCTCCTACTGGCCGCCATGGCCGCGGACGGCGTGAGCACCATTTCCAACATTGAGCAGATCGACCGGGGCTACGAGCGCATAGACGAGCGTCTCAATGCCATAGGCGCACGCATAGAGCGGGTCGCCGGTATCTGACCCTTTGTCATCCAACCCATAGCGTGGCACGCCGATTGAAGGGGCTGTGCCAGATACTAAACCATTCGTAGCAATGACTAGCAAGAAGAAAGAAGAAACCCAGCAGGAGCAGGTCGCTGCCGAGCAGGAGAACCAGCAACCACAGGACTCCAAGGAGACCAAGGGGCAAGCAGAACCTACCTCAGAGCAGCCTGAAGCGCCCGTGCATAGCGAGGAGGATTATCAGACTCTGCTCGCCGAACTCACTGAGATGAAGGATAAATACCTCCGTCTGAGCGCCGAGTTCGACAACTTCCGCAAGCGAACCCTCAGGGAGAAGACCCAACTCATAGAGACTGCTGCGGCAAGCACCCTCGAGAAGTTCCTGCCCGTGGTGGACGATATAGACCGCGCTGAGCAGAGTGCAGCTGATGCTCAGGACGTGAAGGCACTCGGCGAGGGGATAGCCCTAATCAGGAAGAACCTCTACAAGGTCCTGGCCGACTGTGGTGTAGAGCCTATGGAGGTCGTGGGCAAGGAGCTTGATACCGATATGCATGAGGCCGTAACCAAGATACCGATAGAGGATGCGGAGCTCAAGGGCAAGGTGGTAGATGCCGTGCGCAAGGGGTATACCCTACGTGGTGCAGTCCTTCGCCACGCGCAGGTTGTAATCGGTGAATAGATAGGCACAATAGCCATAAACAGGGGAAAACCAACAGATAGATGGCCAAGAGGGATTACTACGAAATTCTGGGCGTTGAGAAGGGCGCCTCGACCGATGAGATAAAAAAGGCCTACCGTAAGTTGGCACTCCAGTACCACCCGGATAAAAACCCCGGCGATAAGGAGGCAGAGGCCAAGTTCAAGGAGGCCGCAGAGGCCTATGAGGTCCTCGGCGATGCCGACAAGCGCGCACGCTACGACCGCTTCGGGCACGAGGGTATGGGGGCTGGCGGTGGTTTCCACTCCGGGGGCATGTCCATGGAGGACATCTTCTCGCAGTTCGGCGACATATTCGGCGGTGCATTTGGAGGGGCCTTCGGCGGCTTCGGCAGGGGTGGGGGACCCTCCCGCCCGAGGGGGACTGACCTACGCATACACCTCTCCCTGACCCTAGAGGAGATGGCCAGCGGGGTTACCAAGAAGCTAAAGCTAAAGAAGGACAATACCTGTAGCGTCTGCAACGGTACGGGGGCGGCCAGCAGCTCGGCCATGACCGAGTGCACCACCTGCCACGGCCAGGGCTTTGTTACCCGCGTAGCCAACACCATGCTCGGACGCATGCAGACGCGCCAACCTTGCTCTACCTGCGGTGGCACCGGCCAGATGATTAAGGAGAAGTGCAAGGCATGTAGGGGGAAGGGCGTGGAGAAGTCCGAGGAGACCATCTCGGTGGACATCCCCGCAGGTGTATCGGACGGCATGCAGCTCGCCATGCGCGGTAACGGCAATGCCGGGCCGCAGGGGGGCGAGCCCGGCGACCTCCTTATTGCCATCGACCAGAAGGCCCACGATAGCTTCATCAGGGAGGGCAACGACCTCATCTACAACCTTAAGATCCCCTTCACCACGGCGGCTCTTGGTGGCTCGGTCGAGATACCCACTATATCCGGGCAAGCGAGGATTAAGATAGCATCCGGCACGCAGCCCGGTAAGCTCCTCCGTCTCCGCGGTAAGGGCATGCCCATGATGAATGCGCGCCAGGCCGGCGACCTCCTCGTAGTGGTGGACGTGCATGTACCGACCTCCCTCTCCTCCGAGGAGAAGAAGCTCCTCAAGAGCCTGGACGAGCAGAAGCATATCCAGCCCCCCCAGGAGGAGGCCACCAAGGACACCCTCATCGACAGGCTGCGTGGCCTATTTGAATAGTAGCCAGGCTTATGTCCGGATACCATTAGCGCCCCGCCCAATAGCGGGGCGCTTTTTTACGCTCTAATTCCTATAGTTACCTGGGTAGCAAGCTGATTCACTCACCAGGCTACTAGCATGGCACTAATCCGTACAGCCGGCGCATTGTATACCCCAATTCGGTTTATTAGCTGCTAAGTATTTGGCGGGCGGGATGTGGGCTAGCGCTGTTGAGCGTAGCGAAAAACGGATTGCCACTACAGGCTACTTATTCGATATAAATGCCCTTATTCGGCGCAATGGTTCGCAGGTAGCCAGTAGGCATAGCGGCTTGCCACATGCCTAGAATAGCGAATTGCGCTAAATCGAATTGGAGGATTGTATAGCAGACGCCCGTAGGCATAGCTACTAACTGTACGCCTAGAATGGCCAGAATTGGGGGAATCGGGCTTATCCCTCTCCTACAACGAGCTATTCCGGAAGTAGTAGAGTAGGGTATCGCCGACCTCCCAGCCGCCTATCAGCCCATCCGGAAGTCCCGGCCCTGGCGTACCATCCCCCAGCTCACGTGGGCCGATGAATACCCTCGCTTCGTCCCAGAGTCCGACCTCCATGAAGGACTGAAGCAGCTGCGCTCCCCCTTCCACTATCAGCGAATCTATCCCCCGCCGATACACCTCCTCCACGATGGCCGTGGCAACATCCCCTGTGAAGTCCATGCCCACCAGCTCTAGCCCTTCCACCTTGCCCACCAGCTCCAGCGACCTCGCACGCCTTTCCTCGCTCTCTTCATACACCAGTAGGGTAGGGGCCTGCCCATCCAGCAGCTGCGCTCCCTCGGGAATGGATAGCTCCTGGTCTATGGCTATGCGTAGCGGATTTGCCCCGTGCCAATGGCGAGTCGTTAGCGAGGGATTATCCCGCAGGAGCGTATTCGTACCCACGAGGATAGCCCCCTCCTCCGCACGCCATTTATGCACCAGCAGGCGGCAGCGATTATTGCTCAGCCAGGGGGCTGGCTCCGTCGCCGAGCGTCGGCTGTCAATGAAGCCATCCGCGCTTTCTGCCCACTTCAGGATGATGTAGGGACGCCTCCGCTTTTGGAAGGTGAAGAATCGACGGTTTAGCTCCTGCGCCTCCCGTTCAAATAGCCCAACGTCCACCGTCTTCCCTGCTCCCTCCAGGCGGCTCACGCTGCCACCATTCACCTTGGGGTTAGGGTCGAGCGTTGCAATGACCACGCGGGAAATAGCGGTTCCCATGATGGCCGTGCAGCAGGGAGGGGTCTTACCCGTATGCGTACAGGGTTCAAGCGTTACGTACATCGTTGCGCCGGCTAGATCTATCCCCCGTTGCCTGGCCAGCCGTAGCGCCATAACCTCCGCATGCGCCTCCCCGCAGCGGGCGTGGTAGCCCTCTGACAGGATTACCCCATCGCGGGCGATCACCGCACCTACCATGGGGTTGGGCGATGTATGGCCCAGACCACGTGCCGATATCTCCAGCGCCCGTGCCATGCATTGGCGATCGAACGCGCTCCAGCTCCTTTCCTTCATTCTGCCTATCTTTGCGGCAAATGTAGCCAACATCCACGCATTCCCCAAAGCCATGAACCGCATAGCGTTCCGCAGAGCCCTCACTAGCACCCTGGCCCCCATCATACCGCCGGAGGAGCTGCATGACCACGAGGCCCTAATCACCGAGTACCTCCTCGGCTGCCAGCTTCATGACCTTATCCTCAGCCCGAACAGCCCCGTTCCCCCGGAGGTCCTTCCCCAGCTCGATGGCATAGCGCAACGCCTGGCCACCCAGGAACCCATACAGTACATACTCGGCTACGCCTATTTCTACGGTCGACGTTTCCGAGTAACGCCCCAGACCCTCATCCCCCGGCCCGAAACGGAGGAGCTATGCCAGCTGATACTCCGCACCTATACTGACCCCACCCCCATTCGAGGCCTCGATATCGGCACCGGCACCGCCTGCATCCCCATTACCCTTGCCTGCGAGAATGGGTACATCCATATGCAGGCCGGAGAAAT
>PDRH01000123.1 GCA_002748015.1 Bacteroidota bacterium
GCGTTGGGTGAAGGATTAGGATGTACAATGATAGAGGGAATACATGGCAAAGGGGACTATAGATCTGCGGGGTGTCCGCGTGAATAATCTGCATATAGAGGAGCTGTCGATACCTCGGCGTGAGCTGGTGGTGCTTACGGGGCTCTCTGGCTCGGGGAAATCCTCCCTGGCCTTCGAGACGCTCTATGCCGAGGGGCAACGGCGCTATGTCCAGAGCATGACCTCCTATGCGCGGCAGTTCCTCGGGCGCATGCCGAAGCCGGATGCGGACTACATCGGGGGTATTCCGCCGTCGATAGTTATAGAGCAGCGGGTAAGCAACCGTAATCCCCGCTCCACTGTCGGAACCTCCTCGGAGGTCTATGAGTACCTTCGGTTGCTATTTGCCCGTGTGGGGAAGATAATCTCTCCGATCAGCGGCGAGGAGGTGAAGTGCCACACGGTGGATGATGTGGTGCGTTTTCTCGCTGGGCAGGAGGGGAAGCGCGTGGTGGTGCTCGCTCCGCTTAACGGTGGGGGGGATAGCCGAGTGGGGCGGGAGCTGCTCGAGGACCTTGCGAGCCAGGGCTATAGCCGTGTCTATGCCAATGAGCAATTCCTACAGATAGACGGTGAGGAGTCTCGGAAGGAGGTTTGCCAGCTGCATACCCCAATCTACCTGCTGGTGGATCGCTTCGTAGCCAGCAGCGAGCCGGGCGCGCAGATGCGGGTGTCCGACAGCGTGGAGGCGGCCTTCCGTCAGGGTGATGGCGCCTGCCGCCTGCTATTCGTACCTAAGGCCGGTAGGTCTGAAGCGTACGATTTCAGCGTGCGCCTTGAGCTGGATGGGCTCACCTTCCAGCGGCCTAGCCCCAACCTCTTCAGCTTCAATAACGCCATGGGGGCCTGCCCCACCTGCGAGGGCTACGGCATGGCTGTGGGTATAGATGAGGATAGGGTTATACCCGACAAGAATCGCTCCATCTACGATGATGCGGTAGTCTGCTGGCGGGGCAACACCATGCGCCAGGTGCGGGACGAGTTCATCATGGAGGCTACCAAGGTCGGCTTTCCCATCCATCGCCCGTACTTCCAGCTCACCGATGAGCAGCGAGCCATGGTGTGGGATGGCATTGGTACGGCCGAGGGTATCTACGCCTTCTTCGAGGCCCTCAAGCGCCAGAACTACAAGGTGCAGAACCGGGTGATGATCTCCCGCTACACGGGCAAGACCCTTTGCCCCACGTGCCACGGTCGCCGGTTGCGGGATGAGGCCCTGTGGGTTCGTGTGGCTGGGCATAGCATTTCCGAGATGGTCGATATGCCCCTCCATCGCCTCAAGGATTGCCTCGATGGGCTTCAGCTCGATGAGCATGATATGGCGGTGGCCAAGCGCCTACTCCAGGAGCTGCGCACGCGTCTGCAGACCCTCGTGGATGTCGGTCTTGGCTATCTGACCCTCAACCGTCTGTCCAAGACTCTGAGCGGTGGCGAGACCCAGCGGATCAATCTGGCCACTTCGCTCGGTAGCTCGCTGGTTGGCTCGCTCTACATACTCGATGAGCCGAGCGTGGGGCTACATCCCCAGGATACCAGGAATTTAGTGGCTGTTCTGGAGCGGCTGCGTGACAAGGGCAACACCGTGCTGGTGGTGGAGCATGATGAGGATGTTATGCGGGCGGCGGATACCATCATAGACATGGGGCCTGGGGCGGGACGCAATGGTGGTGGCGTGATGTACGTTGGCCCATTGGATGGTATAGATGCCTGCCCGGATAGCCTTACGGGGGCCTACCTATCTGGCCGGGAGAGCATCCCCTTGCCCTCTGGGCGTAGCGAGGGCTTCGGCGAGCTGCGGGTTGAGGGGGTGGTGGTGAACAACCTGAAGGGGGTGGATGTGCGTATACCGCTCGGTGCGCTGACGGTGGTTACGGGTGTGAGCGGTTCGGGCAAATCGAGCCTTATCAATGTTGGGGTTAAGCAGGCAGTTGAGAGCCTGCTGGAGGGCTATGATCCCCTCAATCCGACCTATAGGGCAGTGGAGCTACGTGGCGGTGAGCTTACCGCGATGGAGATTATGGACCAGAACCCCCTTTCGCGCTCCACCCGTTCGACCCCCGTTACCTACATAGGTAGCTTCGATAGGGTGCGTAGCATCTTTGCGAACGAGGAGGTTTCAAAGCGCCTTGGTCTAGGGGCCAACGCGTTCTCCTTCAACTCCTTCATGGGGGCGTGTGAGGAGTGCTCTGGTGCTGGGGTTGTGGTTGTGGAGATGCAGTTCATGGCCGACATAGAGGTTCCCTGCGAGGCCTGCCACGGTATGCGGTACAAGCCCCAGGTGCTTGATGCCCTCCACCGGGGGAAGAATATACACGAGGTTCTACAGATGACGGTGGATGAGGCTGTCGACTTCTTTCGGGGGACGGAGGGTAACGATGCTCGCCAGCTGGTGGTAGAGCTGGAGGTGCTGCAGGAGGTGGGACTCGGCTATGTGCAGCTAGGGCAGAGTACCAGCACCCTGAGTGGCGGTGAGGCCCAGCGGCTGAAGCTGGCGAGCTACCTGCTACGGCCCAAGAGCGATGAGCGCATCTTCTTCATGTTCGACGAGCCAACGACTGGGCTACACATCCACGATATCCGCAAGCTGGTGCATGCCTTCCGTCGTCTCGTTGAGCTGGGTCATACGATAGTGGTGATAGAGCACAATGTGGAGCTCATGCGCCAGGCTGACTGGATGGTAGACATGGGGCCTGGGGCTGGGGAGTACGGTGGGCATGTTGTCTTCATGGGTACACCGGAGGAGCTGGCTCTGTGCGAGCAGTCGGCAACGGCCAGGTTCTTGAAGGATAGGCTCTAGTTTCCCAATGCGGTTTATTAGCGGCGCGGCGAGCCGACTGCCGCTACGGGCTACTTGCTCGATATAAATGCTCCCATTCGGCGGATTGGGTGGCAAGCGGCCCGTAGGTATAGCGGTTTTTCGCTTCGCTCAACAGCGCAGATGCACCGGCCTTCGTGCCAGTCGTCGCATGCCAAGAATAACGAATTGCGATAAACCGAGTTGGGTGTTTTCGCAGGGTGGGGTGGGGTCTACTTCCTGGGGAACCATGGGATGCAGCGGTTGACCCGTCTGCAGTAGTCGTCGAATTCCTGGCCGAAGCGGGCGCGTAGCCATTTCTCCTCCGTTTGCCTCAGCAGGATGGCGAGGAATGCGTAGTAGAGCATGGGTAGCACGAAGAGGTAGAGGTTTCCCATGTATATGATGATGGCCGATGCTCCTATCATGAATGCGGCGTAGATCGGGTTGCGCACGATGGCGAAGGGGCCAGTGGTCAGGAGTTTCTCCTCGTTCAGGGCGGTCTGCAGCTGCGAGAAGAAGGCCGCCCTGGCCCATAGGACGAAGGCTCCTAGCCCCATTAGCCCTCCTAGGATGCGTAGCGGCCAGGCTAGCGCGGGTATGCTGAAGCGGGGGAGTAGCCCCTCGTGGTCAAAATACCAGGCGAGTATGCTGATGAGCATTACCGTTGGTGCGTATAGCGGTCCAACTCCCATGCGGGGCATGGGCTTTTGCGTCTGTTCCATGGCTTCGGTCTATTCGTCATCCTATTTTGACCTAAAGGTAGCATTTTTCCCGTTTGCCTACTCCCATTCGTCGCTATTCTAGGCATGCGGCAAGCCGCTATGCCCACGGGCTGCATGCAACCCATTGCACCGAATAGGGGCATTTATATCGCATAAGTAGCACGTAGCGATGTGGTGGGCTGGCAGCCGGCAGGGGCTACTTGCCGGATGTATCTTCGTGCGATATGGTGTGTTGGGTGGTGGGGTTCGCATGGGGGTGGTGGTATAATCATGGTGTTGTTGCCTTTTCCGGGTGCTATATCCCTTCTTTTTCCTACATTCGCGGGGTGCTATGCCCCGTCGTGGGGTATGTAGCAGTTAGAACCAAATATTAGAAGGCGTACGCAATGGTGGAAATCAAGGTGAATGATGAGGCCCGGCAGGTGCCGGAGGGTACGAGCATCTCGCAGCTGGTGGAAATTCTCGGGTTGCGAGGCAAGGGGGCAATATCCATCGCCGTCAACAGCACCATCGTGCGGGCTGGTAGCTGGGACAGCCACGTTCTGGAGGCGCAGGACCAGGTAATTATCCTGACCATAGCCCAGGGTGGATAGGGGGTGAATTGGTAAATGAACACCTGTTGAGGCTGTAGTACCAGCGTAGCAACTGAATAAACAAGGCTTAGAATAATGGAGCAAAATCATTCCTGTGAGTACATCACACAGATGCCCATAGATGGCTCGAAGAAGGTATACATCCAGTCCGAGCGGGATCCGCGGGTGCGGGTGCCGATGCGCCGGATAGACCTGGCGGATACCGTAGCACCGGATGGGAATAGCCGGCCGAATGCGCCGGTGTACGTCTACGATACGTCGGGGCCCTTCACCGATCCGGATATAGAGGTGAATGTGATGGAGGGTATTCCGCAGCTGCGGGTGGACTGGATAGCGGAGCGTGGCGATACGGATGAGTTGCCGGGCCTGTCGTCGGAGTATGGTCGTATGCGTCTTGCCGACGCATCGCTGGAGCATCTGCGCTTCCCGCACGTGAAGCACAACCCGCTGCGGGCCAAGGAGGGGCATGGTGTTACCCAGATGTACTACGCGCGGCAAGGGGTGGTAACGCCGGAGATGGAGTTCGTGGCGGTTCGCGAGAATCAGAATATGCAGGCGATGCATAGGGCGTACGGTGGTGGCCGTGAGATGCCCGAGCCGATAACGGCGGAGTTCGTGCGCGATGAGATCGCTGCCGGGCGTGCGATTATCCCCTGCAACATCAACCACCCGGAGCTGGAGCCCATGATCATCGGGCGGAACTTCCTGGTGAAGATTAATGCCAACATTGGGAACTCGGCGATTACGTCGGGCATACATGAGGAGGTGGAGAAGTCGGTGTGGGCATCGCGCTGGGGGGCAGACACTGTGATGGACCTCTCGACGGGGGACAATATCCATGAGACGCGTGAGTGGATCATCCGCAACTCGCCGGTGCCGATAGGGACTGTGCCGCTATACCAGGCTCTGGAGAAGATAGATGGTGATGTGGAGAAGCTGACCTGGGAGGTGTACCGCGATACGCTGATTGAGCAGGCTGAGCAGGGTGTGGACTACTTCACGATCCATGCGGGTCTGCTGAAGGACTACGTACCCTACACGGCCAAGCGGGTTACGGGCATCGTATCGCGCGGGGGGGCCATCATGGCCAAGTGGTCGATCATGCATAATCAGGAGAACTTCCTGTACACGCATTTTGATGAGATATGCGATATCCTGGCGGCCTACGATGTGGCGGTTTCGCTGGGGGATGGTCTGCGCCCGGGTTCTATTGCCGATGCGAATGACAAGGCTCAGTTCTCGGAGCTGAAGACCCTTGGTGAGCTGGCTTCGCGGGCGTGGGAGAAGAACGTGCAGGTGATGATAGAGGGGCCTGGGCATGTGCCGATGGACAAGATAGCGGTGAATGCGGAGCTGGAGCAGGAGGTATGCCACGATGCACCTTTCTATACGCTCGGTCCGTTGGTGTGCGATATTGCGCCGGGCTACGACCATATAACCTCGGCGATTGGCGGGGCGATTATCGGTTGGCACGGTACGGCGATGCTCTGCTACGTTACGCCTAAGGAACACCTCGGACTACCGAACCGGGATGACGTGAAGGAGGGGGTGATCACCTATAAGCTGACTGCGCATGGGGTGGATCTGGCCAAGGGGCATCCCTAGGCGATGTACCGCGACAATGCAATGAGCAAGGCTCGCTTTGAGTTCCGCTGGAACGATCAGTTCCATCTTTCGCTCGACCCGGAGAAGTCTCGTCGCTTCCATGACGAGACGTTGCCAGAGGGGCATGATGAGCATTTCTGCTCGATGTGCGGTAAGAAGTTCTGCTCTATGCGGACCTCGCAGCAGGTGCATGAGTATGCGGCAGCGAAGGAGTAGGGGGGATTTAGGGATGTAAGCTAGGGAGCGTAGCGGGGTGACCGCTGCGCTCTTTTTGTGTGCTGGTGTAGGGGAGGCCGTGGTTCCGCTGTGGCCATCGCAGTGGCCTCCACCGTGGCGTTACGGTGCCTGTGGTTCCGCTGTGGCTATCGCGGTGGCCTCCACCGCGGCGTTACGGTGGCTGTGGTTCCGCTGTGGCTATCGCGGTGGCCTCCACCGCGGCGTTACGGTGGCCGTGATTCCGTTCAGGCTATCGCGGTGGCCTCCACTGCGGCGTTACGGTGGCCGTGGTTCCGCTATGGCCATCGCAGTAGCCTCCACCGCGGCGTTACGGTGGCTGTGGCTTTTTCCTATCTTTGCGTCTGGTAGGTACGATCAATACATATGCATATGGGCGTAACGGGTATTGCAGATGAGCTGTTTCAGCGACTCTACCCTGCTGGGGTGAAAAGCCCCAAGCGGCGTATTGAGCTACTCCGTAGGCTGCGGCGCACTGTAAACCGAAGGGAGGGGGATATATTGGAGGCTCTCTGGCTAGATCTCAGAAAGCCGCGGGGCGAGGCCTACATGTCGGAGCTGTTCCCCGCCCTCCAGGAGATAAAGCTTGCTATTAGGCGAACGGAGAGGTGGGCGAGGGTTCGGAAGGTGTCTAGCAGCATGCTCATCCCCTCGAGTAGTGCCTATGTGCAGCCCCAGCCACTGGGGCGGGTACTCATCTATGCCCCCTGGAATTATCCCTTTCTACTACTGCTGCAACCGCTCATAAACGCCCTTTCGGCGGGGAACTGCGCATTGCTTTCCCCTTCGCCCTCTGCCCCAGAGACTGCCAGGGTAGTCGGGGAAATTGTGGAGGAGGCTCTTGGCCCTGCAGTTGCCATGGTGCTTAAGCCAGGGGAGCTTGACCCTGCTGAGGTGCTGG
>PDRH01000077.1 GCA_002748015.1 Bacteroidota bacterium
CGTGCTTCACGAGCAGCAGGACGAATCCCTACGCAATGGGCTGTTCGGAGCGCTCGAGGCCTACGCCATGCGAAAGCATTTCGTGGGTAGCGTTTCAAAGAATAGCAACAGGCTCTACGGCGCGCAGCTCATCCGCAATGGCATCATAACCGCCGAGCTATTCGTAGAATACGTATCGGACCGCCAGGAGGCCGATAGCTTCGTGAATGACGAGCTGCTGCGCCAGCAGATCCTCTACCGTGAGTACAAGCGCAACAACAACCTGGCGCGTAACCTACTGTACATGCTAGAGTCCAAGCTGTGGTCCCCCCATCAGAACGCTACGCTTAAGACCATGGGGGAGTACACCCTTGAGCACATCATGCCCCGGAAATGGGAAAACTGCTGGGGGATATGCAGGAGCGAAGAGGAGCGGAATAGGGCAATCAAACGGATAGGCAATCTCGCCCTGCTGAGCCAGAAGGTGAATGCCAGCGTGAGCAATGGGAGCTGGGCGAGCAAAAGGGAGGCGCTGGGGACGTACGGTGGCGGTTTCCAAACCCTTTGCGCCATCCAGGCGCTAAACCGCTGGGATGAAGCAGAAATCGCCCGCCGCGCAGACCAGCTCTACGCATTAGCCCAGAAGGCCTGGCCCATGCCCCAGGTCGATTCGCAAGGCGGTTTCGCCCCCCACTATGCGCCAGCATCCCCAAGCCCTGCCGCAGAATCGCCCAACCTCTTCTCCGCTGAAACCACGTCAACGGGCATTGCAAAACGACCGCTATCACAACCTATGGACATCACAGGCAAAACGGTTCAGGGGGTGGAAATTAACGGCGAGGAATTTGAAGCCCATTCCATGCGTGCGGCATTCCGGATCATCGCCAGAAAGATGCTAGAGCTATATCCTGACAGCGTGGCTAGAATAGCCCACGAAGGGCAGCCCATAGCCCGCCACCAGCAAGGGGAAATCCCGAAGCACTATGAACCCCTAGAGGACTCTGGATTCCTGCTGCATGTCGGTCCGGCAAACGCCAAGAACATCCTCGGCCGAATGGTACGCCTAGCTGCAGCATGCGACGCGACCCTGCCCCAGAGAGTTTTTCTCATTCTGAGTGGTAAAGGGGAATAGCGCAAGAAGGTGGCTTTATACTTTAATGCCCCAGGCTAGCGACTCCCTATGTTCTGCTCGATGGCCTCCAGCTGGTCGGTGACCATCTTGGCGGATATGGGTAGGACTACTCCCTCCCACTTACTTGCATCTACCTTGATGGAGAACCCCTCGCGATGCTTCTCGAGGTAGCCGTCAGGGAGCTCCACGGCAAATATTTCCTTGTACACGCCCACACCAGAGAAAATGTTAAAGTCTCGGCTTATTTCCAATACGCCAGCCGACTCACCGCCCAGGAAATAGGCTGCGTTGTAGAAGCGCCATCCGCTCGTTGTATAGATCATGACCGTGTAGATTTGATTTGACACCGCATGGCTCTTCTTGTCTATGATGGTACGTATGTAGCAACCGGACCCCTGCTTATCGCCTATGGGCGTAGGCACGCCGAGTATGCTAATAGTGGGTTCATAGGCATCCGTTTTCACCTGCATCTCCTCGCGGTAGGTAGGGGCCAGCAGCGAAGCGCATCCGCTCAGGAAGAGTAGTAGGCAAAGGCCTACAAGCGTCAGTATTCTCCTCATAATCTTACTTTGCGTTACATTCCCTCCCGGCACGGGAGTTTGTCCACAAAGATAGCCTTTCCTTTCTACGTAAAACCTACTATTCAATGGCTTAGGAATGCAATTTAGAGGCTGTTTAGAACGGGGGGGTGAAACTATCCCACGTCCCCCCGCCAGATATCATGCCAGAATAGCGCAAACTGGATCGGTTGCCATATCTAGAATTATGTACCTTTGCATGCAGCTCATACAACCACTCCATGCCAATAGGGATTTTTGCTTGGGGACAACGCCTCATCCGCCTCTTCACACGGTTTATCAGGCGGGAGGGGAAGCATTCGCATACGCCGATGGGAAACACGCCACGCCATAAGCACATTGACAGCAAACCAGCAGGCAAAGACCTCTTCCAGGGGCAGAGCCACGAGCGCCTCGCCTGCAATATCGCCAATTATCTTCGCCAGAAGAGCCACTCCCGAATCATCGGTCTCGAAGGGGATTGGGGATCGGGCAAATCCAATGTAATAGAGCTACTCAGAAAGAAGCTTGAAGCAACGCACTACGTCTATATCTACGATGCGTGGGGGCATCAGGAGGATTCGCAACGAAGGTCATTCCTCGAAGAGCTGACGGAGGAGCTAACCGCTAAAGAAATACTCCCAAAAGACCCTTGGAATAAGAAAACCGAAGAACTCCTAGCCCGCAGGAAGACCACGGAGAGCAAGACGATTCCCAAAATGAGCTGGGGAGTGTGGGGGCTAATTATCATAACAGTGCTAACCCCCATCCTAACACAAATCGCCAGCCTTATAACGAATGAATGGCATAGAATAATACTAGTTTCTGCACCGCTAGCCATCGGGCTAACCATATACCTAGGATACTGCATCATTCATGGCAGGTGGCCAAAACCAGGGGAAGTCCTTCACATCTACCAAGGAGAAGCTACCGAAAAAACGACGCACGAAAGCATATCTGACTACACCCCTTCCACCAAGAAGTTTACTGGCTGGATGCAGGACGTATCCGATGCCCTTGGCGAACGAGTACCCCTCCGAGAACTCCTCGTCGTATACGACAATATGGATAGGCTTCCCCCCGCCGACATCAAGGAGCTCTGGAGCTCCATCCACACCTTCTTCGCAGAGCGGGAGTATGAGCACATTACGGTTATCGTTCCCTTCGATAAGCGCCATCTGAGCCTGGCTTTCAGCATCGGTAAAACGCATTTAGACGGGACGAAAAACCATATCAAATCGGAGGGATACAGGGAGATTAACGCCTTCCTCCGCAAGACCTTTGCTACAATCTACCGCGTAACGCCCCCCGTCCTCAGCGACTGGAAGGGTTTCTTCAACGACAAGTTCTACGAGGCATTCGGGGAGTACGAGGCGGAAGAACTCCCCGTAGTCCGCTCCATATTCAACAGCGCATACGCACACTTCACGCCCCGCGATATCATCACCTTCATCAACGAGCTTGTTACCCTCCAAGAGCAGTGGGGGGATGCAATCCCCTTACGATACCTTGCATTCTTCACTGCGTACAAGGACGAAATCCTAGAGAATCCGCTTGGCTACCTTCTAGATGATAATACGATGACCGAGGCCGCTCGCCTACAGCTGCACGAGGATTTCCACGACTACCAGGCCGCCATCGTCTACAATGTCCCACCAATCCTAGCCTCACAGGTACTGCTAAGGCGAAATCTAGAACTGCTGCTACAGGGGGAGAGTTCCCATGATGCAAAATTGCTAGTCCGGCATCCGAACTTCGTGGAGGTACTTGAAACGGTGATTGCGGAAACGCCCCTCCTGGACATCGCAACAGCATGCGAGCAGCTAGCGAAGGCTATGGAGGTACTCCCCCAGGAAAAAGTCGCGCAGATGGAGCACATATGGAGTTGCCTAGCGAGCCAGCAGCTACTGCTAAAGATAGATAAACCCGAATACAAGAACGGGTATAGCCACATGCTCAAATACGCCCCTTTGCATAGTAAGAATGAGCTGGCTGAATACCTCATTGAGGGCTACCAGCAGGCGATGGAAACATCCCAAACGTATCTAGATGGCAGCAGCTACTACAACAGCCTGACCCAGCTGGAGAAAGACATAACCGAATGCGGAAGTAGCGTAAAGGTAGCGGATAGGCTACGAGAAGTAGAAGTCTCTGCCCCCACCTTCTTCAACTACCTAATCGCGGCAGGCGAAGATAACGATAGGTACAAGCTCTACACCAGCGAAGAAGCGCTGGATGGCTACTTAGCAGGCTATAACCAGGGGCAAATAGTCGACTTGCCGAACCCCGAAGCCCTGGCATACCTAAAACCTACGTACAAACTACCCAAGACGCTAAAACGAACAGAGATTTACCTCAAGGAAGCAGAGCTCACGAAAGAGAATTTCAACCAGTATATAACGCTCTACAAAGCACTATCCACAGAGCATCCGCTAGAACCACCCATTCCGCAGCACATGCTGGATAGGCTGGTGCATAAGATAACCCCAGGCGAACCTGGCTACCATGACCTCATCGCAATGGCCATTGCCTATGGGTACTATCGGTCTTTTAGCCAATGGAATACCGTAGCCAAGAACTGCGAGAATGATGAAACGGTTGCAAGCATTGCAAGCATCATCGAGGATTATACAACGCTGGGAGAGCTGCTAATGCGGCTAAAAGATACAGACACGCCCCTCCTCCGGAGAATTTGCAAACGGCTGATCGAAGATGATGCGAATGAACACCAGCTTGCTGCCACTGAGCTACTCAAGAACTTCACCCCAATTACCAAGAACCTATCCATAGCGCCGGAGGACTTCCTCGCCTTCCTGAGCCACTGGATAGACGATACCAGAGAGCACATCACATTGAGCAATCTGGAGGAAGTGATCGCTGATTCTGGCTTCTACAAAACGGCAATGGGATCGGGAAACCCCTTGGCCGACCATCTTAACTCCTTGGCCATCGAGTTCCTGAAATCGCAACCGGAGGAGAGGTGGCGTAGGGAATACGGAGAAAACAATTCGTACATCTATGGCGTGCTAAGCAATTACCTCCACAATGAGCAAATGCCCCCACCCACGCTAAGGAAAGCCCTAAAATCAATGCTGAAGCAGATTGCCATCGACGAAATCCCAGTACCCCGAGAAGAGTCATTCCTACGCAAGCTATTCCGTGAAGCACAAGGCGAAGACTGGACCGCCACCCTAAAGGACATCCTGGACAGCTACTACACCAAAGACTACATAAGCCCCGAACAATTCCTATTCTTCGAACCTATGTTCAGGCAATGGGGCGATACCGCGGAGAGTGCTGACAGATTTGCAAGACGAATCCTGGATAGAGTAATACAAAGCGCCAAATGCCTTGCGCTGATACTGGGGAACGCTCCATTCTACGCCTCCATAATCGTGGCTGCATCCACCGATGCTACTGACCTTAAGGAGAAAATCAGAGAAATGGCCATGAAAAGCGATGACGAAGGGCTCAGGATTTTCGCAAGGGATATCGGAATAGACCTAAGCAAAGAAACTGGGGAATAGGGGCAAGCACGTGACTTCCAATTTAGATGCTATTCGCATCGGTCTCCTCCTGCGTTGCGCAGCGCGCTCCATTGGGTATCGTATAGCCAAAGTAGCACTCTCCCTCGTAGGTCTGGAGGCAATCCCTGGCCCACTTACCATGGTATACCTCCATGTTCCCATAGTGGGCAATCCCCTTACGCTAGCCGCAGAAGCTCCGTACTGCCGCTAGCTTTGGCATGCCGTAGGCTTCCGCACATTCCGATCCCGCCCCCAATGCGGCTCGGAGAGCTTCGTGTCATCGGAAAAATCTAGCTCAACTTCCTGCGCACAACCCCTACAAGCTGGCTGCAAGCTAGCCAAAATTCGGAACGACTCCTAACTCTGGTTTCCTACACTCTGGCTGGCTGCATACTACCTTTAGCAACTTCTCAAATTTCTCATCGTAGCTCTTATCATCAGAAAAATCTAAATACACACGCCCACACAGGCATGCCGGAACCGCTTCCAACGAGTTACCCTTCCTAATCAACGGGAGAAATCGCTCGGTGTCGCTGGATTTAAGCATCTCAGCACTTATCATGCTATATTCATACCCAACCCCGCCCGCTCGCATCTCTACCTTCTCCTTATAGTTCGGCGTAAGGATGCAAAGCACGAAATCTGCCTTTTCCAGAGCCTTCTCCATGAAATGGGAAAGCTGCTGCCCGCATCGGAGATCCCACTGGTCTAGCATAACATGTACCCCATTGCTCACCAACCCCTTTGCTAACCTTTCTACCCAAGCCTTATGCGCATCGCTATCCCAAGAATAGGATATAAAAACTCCGGGAGCCTTTCTCTCGCCGCCAAACTCTGCCTCCACCCGCATTATTGGATGCGCAAGGACACTAAGCTTTTCTTTATGTGTTAACTCGAAAACTCGATAAACTGGCAGCCCAGAGATATCTCCAACCCTCCGCATTTCGTACCCAGCATTATGCATTGCTCCGGTAATAATACGCACAAGAGCCTCTATTTCCGCTGCATTTCCACGCGTAATAGGAGCTACCATATGCTCCAGGAACTTAATATAGCTATCATCGGGGCCCTTCAAGAGATTGAGACGCTCATCCTCATAAATCCAACAATCTTGGTGCTGCTCATACCTGTGAAAATCATTTGGATTCATTACTAGATGCTGATGGAAGTCCTCCCTTGCATTCCTACACCTCAAATCGTATGACACAAGCGCCTTGAGGTCTAGAAGAGAGTCCCAAAACTCAAATTCAGGCAAGCGACCATTGTAATACAGCTTGCTGGCACGCATTTCCTCCTCGATGCGTCGCCTTATAGCCTCATTAATACGGTTTTCTCCCATTACGTACAACATTTTTTGGACATAAGCAGAAAATTGCCCATGCGAGTAAAACATACCAGACATAGCGTCACGCCCCATACACCTCTGCTACCACAAGCTTTCACCACCAAATCGATGGGGAAAAGCTTTTGCTGAGCTATTTTCATTGGCAAAACAGCATCTACAAAGATAGTATTTCCCACTATAATACCCCTTTCCTCATTCAGATAGCCAGAGCCCCCATACTCATTCCAGCACCGCTCGCTACTTGTACTACCAGATCAACACCTATCTCGATGGGTACAGGGC
>PDRH01000078.1 GCA_002748015.1 Bacteroidota bacterium
CTCCGCCCCCTTCATGAGCATCTCTTTGCCCTTGGCCCCCTGGTGGCAGAGGTCGGCCGCCTCGAAGTAGAGGCAGTAGACCCTTCCCTTATCAGCCCTGTAACCGGCGTTGATGGCTTTTTCTAGGTAGTTCATGGCCTGCTCGTACTGCTTGTCCTTCAGCAAAAGAACTCCGGTGTGGTAGCAGAGCATGGAGTCCACCTTAGCCTTACCCGTGATGGAGTCCACATCAAGTGCCCGGGCGAAGTGTGCGTAGGCTTCGCTATAGTTGTTCAGCTTGCTGGCGTTTATCCCCGAGGAGATGGATGCCCTGCGTATGGCCTGATAGCCCTTGGCAATTTTCCTGTTCTTGACTCCCTCCTCGTTCAGGCTGGCAGCCATCGCAAAAGCTCGCATTGCGCTGTCCAGAGCACCGGGTAGCACTTCTTGCTTTATCTGGTAGAAGGCGAGCTTATCCTCTGACCCATCTGCCCTTCTGCTGAAGTAGAAATCCGTAGGTGCTGTGGTCCACACCACGTAGTCCGTATTCCGAACTCGGGTGGCTTTACGCTCATCCGGTTCGCCCACTGTCCCCTTGAATTGCAATGTCCCCATGCCCAGGCTTGCGCCCTGCAGCGGCGCTTCGTGGGCCTCCACCATCAGCTCCCCGCGCTTGCGCCACGTCTTTTCCTTCGCAGCGTACTTCGGAGTAGCTATATCCTCATCGCTGGAGGCTATCTTCTTCTGCAGCCGGGAGTAGCCCGCCATGGCGATTGCCGGGGCGCTTATGAGTGTTAGCACCAGGAAAAGTCTATACTGGATGCTCCGTAAGCGGTCTCCTTTCGTGTTCTGTAGCATGCTCTATCCTCTCTGTGGTATTTGTGGGTAATTGCTCAGTTATGGGTGTCTACTCGTCGTTCTCCTCGGTCGTCGGCTCTTCGTTCTGGTCATTCGTAGTCGTCGCACCCTCTTGCGCCTCCTCTCCGAGTGGCTCCTCGTCCTCATCTTCATCGGCCGACACCGGGGATATGGAGGCTATCGTGTCCTTCTTCCCGAGGGTGATGCAGTGCACCCCCTTCGTGTTCCGGCTGGCCAGCGGGGTTTGTGCTACGGGGAAGCGGATGATGACCCCATTCTTGGAGATAATCATGAGATGCTCCTCGTCGTCCACCAGGCTGATGTTCACCAGCATGCCGGCTTTCTCCACGTTTATGGTTTTTACACCCTTCCCCCCTCGGTGAATGGTGCGGTACTCGGCCACCTCCGAGCGCTTGCAGTAGCCCTCATCGGACACCACCAGCAGCTTGCGCGGATCGTCGGCCGCATAGCTCACCATGCCGATGACGAAGTCGCCCTCGGCCAGATCCATACCCCGCACACCCATGCTCTTGCGCGAGAGGGGGCGCAGGTCCTCCTCCTTGAAGCGGATGGCCATGCCACCGTGAGAGGCCAGGATCAGGTCGCTCTGCCCGTCCGTCAGTACCGCATCCAGTAGCTCGTCCTCCTCCCGGATGGCCACGGCGATTAGGCCGTTGGTCCGTGGGCGGGAGTACTCCGTCAGGCAGGTCTTCTTGACCACCCCGCTCTTGGTGCACATTATTACGTAGTGCGAGTCCGTGTACTCCCTATCGTTCAGGTGGCGTACGTTCAGGATGGCGCGCACCTTGTCGTCCTGCTCAATGTTGATGAGGTTCTGCAGCGAGCGCCCCTTGGTATTCCTCGCCCCCTCTGGCACGTCGTAGACCTTCAGCCAGTAGCAGAGGCCCTTCTCCGTGAAGAAGATCAGCGTGTTGTGCATCGTCGTGTTGTACAGATGCTCTATGAAGTCCTCCTCGCGGGTGGCCGATCCCTTTGCGCCGCGTCCGCCCCGCCGTTGGGAGCGGTACTCCGCCAGGTTCGTCCGCTTGATGTAGCCCAGGTGCGAGAGCGTGATTACCACGTCGTCGTCCGGATAGAAATCCTCCGGGCTGAACTCCTCCGCCGTGGGGATGATCTCCGTCCGTCGCCCATCGCCGTACTTGGCCTTCACCTCCTGTAGCTCCTCCTTCATCACGCTGTCCTGCAGAGCCTTGTCCTCCAGTAGGCGATTCAGGTAGGCGATGCGCTCGGCTAGCTCCTCGTGTTCAGCGTGCAGCTTGTCGCGCTCCAGCCCGGTGAGGGCGCGTAGGCGCATGTCCACGATGGCCTGCGACTGGACCTCCGATAGGCCAAAGTTGCTCTGGAGCTGGTCCATCGCTTCCCTCGGGCTCTGCGATGCGCGGATAATGCGTATCACCTCGTCGATGTGGTCGAGCGCAATCAGCAGCCCCTCCAGGATGTGCATCCGCTCCATGTCCTTCTTCAGCTGGTAGCGGGTTCGGCGCATCACCACATCGTGGCGGTGCAGCACGAACTGTGCGATCATGTCCTTGAGGTTCAGCAGCCGCGGCCGACCGTCCACCAGGGCGATGTTGTTGACCGAGAAGGACGACTGCAGCGCCGTATGCTTGTAGAGGTTGTTTAGCACCACGTTGGGCACCGCGTCCCGCTTCAGCAGGATGACGATGCGCATGCCGTTCCGGTCGCTCTCATCGTTGATGTAGCTGATGCCCTCTATCTTCTTCTCGTTGACCAGCTCGGCAATCCGCCGTATCAGGTCGGCCTTGTTCACCTGGTAGGGAATTTCGGTGACCACGATGCGTAGGCGGCCCGACTTGGTCTCGTCAATCTCAGCCTTCGAGCGCACCATGATGCGCCCACGCCCCGTGCGGAAGGCCTCGCGCACTCCGTCCATGCCGTAGACCATTGCGCCCGTCGGGAAGTCCGGCCCCTTGACATGCTCCATCAGCCCGTCTACGTCTATATCCCTATTGTCTATGTATGCGCAGGTGGCATCGATGACCTCCCCCAGGTTGTGCGGCGCCATGTTCGTTGCCATGCCCACCGCAATCCCCGATGCCCCGTTGACCAGCAGCAGCGGCACCCGTGTGGGTAGCACCGTCGGCTCGGTCGTCTCCTCATCGAAGTTCGGCATGAAGTCCACCGTATCCATCTCTATGTCCCGCATTACCTCTTCGGTAATCCGCTCCATGGAGGCCTCGGTGTATCGCATGGCTGCCGGGCCATCCCCGTCCACCGAGCCGAAGTTCCCCTGCCCCTTCACCAGCTCGTAGCGCAGCGACCACGGCTGCGCCATGCGCACCAGCGCATCGTACACCGAGCTGTCGCCGTGCGGATGGTACTTACCGATCACGTCCCCCACGATACGGGCCGATTTCTTCGTTCCCGAGGCGGCATTAAGCCCCAGCTTCTGCATCGCATAGAGCACACGCCGGTGCACCGGTTTGAGGCCATCGCGCGCATCCGGCAGCGCGCGAGAAACAATTACCGACATCGCATAGTCTATGTACGATGTCTTCATCTGATTCTCAATGTCTACACGCTGGATGCGCTCCAAAGAATTCTGCTCGTCCATACCAATCTTTACTGGCCGCACGTAACCCCACGGCCCATACTTGCGTTTATAACCAACCGCAAAGATAACAAATAAGGAGGGAAAAGAGCAAAAAAACATGCTCTGCCAGGCGATGCATATTCCCTCTTCAGGAGCGCCCCCGGGTCAGGATTATATTCCCCCTTTAGACTTTATTCTTTTTTTATATCTTTGTAGCATCTAAATGCTATAGAGCTAGTGCTATGGTGCCCTCTTTACCCGTGTCTTCTTTACGTACGCTGGCTTTTTTGACAGGGGAATTTATCATCTATAATATAGGAGAACAGTATGTGGGAATCTCAATGAGGAAATGGATGCTGCTAATGCTGGCGGCCCTGGCGGTGGGCTTCGTGGCCCTGTCGGCCTGCAGCGATGACGACACGGATGATGGCACCGAGAATAGCTCGGGGGATGGCAATGGTAATGGTAATGGTGGCGGAGCCCAGACCTCAGATGCCGACCTCACCGTCAAGGTGGGTGAGTTCATCACCTACGAGGTGCCCGATGGCTACGACGCTCCCCTCACCAACATGACCGGCATGGTGGATTACCGCAAGGTGGGTAATACCCTGTATCTGAACGGCCTCCAGGAGGGGAAGGCAAAGCTTGAGATAGGCAAGGACTTTACGTTACATAAGGAGCTAAGCATTGAAGTCCTGCCCAACCCCGAGCTCGAGGGCAAGACTCAGAAGATCACCCTCACCACCACCGAGGCCGCAGTAGGCAAACCCATTGGCCTCGAGATAAAAATCGCCGGGGACGACGCCTGGATAGACCTCAACAACAACGGAGTGAAGGATGAGGGCGAGGCCGAGGCCGCCAAGACCGCCGAGCTGGAGGAGAGGCTGAATCTCCCCGCAAAGACCTTCTCCATCTACGGCCGGGTCTACTCCCTGGTCGTGCGCTACACGAAGCTGAGCGCCCTGAAGGTGGAGAATGGATACGCCCTCACTCGCCTCCACTGCTCATCCGATGCGTTGCAAGAGTTCCGGGTGGCAGACCTCGACTGCCCGAACCTCCGCGAACTGTCCCTCGGGCTGAACGAGAGCCGAACGCTCGACCTCACGAGGTTTCCTAATCTTACCGAGCTGAGTATATCAAATGGGAACAGCATCGGCCTCGTCGACCCCGGCAATGTCGAATCCATCATCCTACCCAGCAAGTACCTAGTAAAGCTCAAAGTAGTGGAGCAACCCCTTAGAGAGCTCGACCTCTCAGGCTACCCCTGCTTAAGCTGGCTCTCGCTTATTGACACACACCTCAAAAGCCTCGATGTGAGCCCATGCTCCAAAGCCAGAAATCTGAATGTATTCCTAAGGGACTGTTCGATGCTAGCGAGCGTTAACCTCGCCAATGGGAACAACACGAATACTGACGTAGAGATCTACGATTGCAAGGATCTCAAATGCATAAAGGTGGATAAGGGCTTCGATGCCTCCAAATGGACTATCCCCACGGCGGTAACCATTAAGAACGACGGCACCAGCTGCCCCTAGATAGCCCCTCCTGCTAGCCACATAGCCCTCGGAGCCTCCACGCCCCGGGGGCTTTCTCTTGGGCAAAGCCCCTTGAATAATTCTGCCGAATACCCCCAAATCGCTAAAATGTTCTACCTTTGCATGCGGTGGGGGAGCTACCGTAGGATCAGGACTAAACCTACAGCAGCGCAGCGGGGAGTGGGTAACGCTAAATTGATACTGTTATGAAAGTGATGTACACCGGTGATTTCACCACAAAGTGCGAGTTTCAGGACGGTTCCTACACCGTATACACCCAGGCGCACGCCGAGGAGGGCGAGAAGATCGTCGCCTACAACCCCATGGAAATGCTCGCCCTCTCCGTATCGGCCTGCATGCTCTCCATGATCGGCGTTGCGGCCAAGACCCATGGCTTCAGCGTCAAGGACATGTACGCCAACCCAAGCATCGAGCTGCAGGAGAACCCCCTGCGCCTCGCCAAGCTCAACGTGGAGATACATATTCCCGCTGGCGATATCACAGAGAAGCACAAGCGCTTCATCACCGCTGCCGCTAATGCATGTCCCGTAGGCCTGAGCATACATGAGGGCGTTGAGAAGAATGTAACCTATATCTACGAATAGCACATACCAGAATATGGCAAAGGGGAATGAGCCGCAAACGGCCAATGTAAGCCTCATCGGCACAGGTACGGAAATCAAAGGCGAAATAAAATGCGCGGGCGACCTCCGCGTCGACGGCTCGGTCGTCGGCAACCTGCAGGTAAAGGGGAAGCTCGTCATCGGTGAGGCCGGATTTGTACAGGGCGAGGTCGTATGCGCCAACTCGGACATCTCCGGTGAGCTGCAGGGCAAAATCGTAGTATCCGAGATTCTCTCCCTTAAGAGCAGCTCCAAGTTCACCGGCGAGATAACGGCCAAGCGCCTTAGCATAGAGCCGGGATGCCAGTTCAACGGTTCCTGCCAGATGGGGCAGGCCAACCTACCCAAGGAAACGCCCAAGCCGCAGCAGTAGCTATAGAGCCGCGCGGAAGCATGCCGTACGTCCTGTTTCTTGCGCTGGCGCAGGCCTTGCTTGCGGGGGGCTGGTACTACTTACTACAGGGGGGATTGTGGGGTGGCTACTTCGATGGCCTCCCCGCAATCCCCTTCTTCTTTACCCTCCTACCGCTTCTGGCCCACCGCTACCAGCAGCGCCTGCTGGCCAGACCCGCTCCAGGGACTCACGAATCCTCCACCCTCCCCCCCAGTACAAGAGCAGGGGGAACGAGGACTATCATGCTCCTCATCCTGTTACGCTTGTTGGCCGCCCTGGTCTTCACCCTAGTCGGCGTGCTCTTCCTCCCTCCCATCCATCGCCTGGCCTTCATCGCGATCACTGCCACGGCCTACCTCATCGCCTTTCTCTTTACCACCATCATGGCGGTTCGGGGCTAGCCCCCGTTGCACATCCAGCCGTACCCCCTAAGCCTACGCATGCCGAGCCGTTGCTCTCGGCATGCGTTACGTTCCTGTACCTTCAGCCTACCGGCCACCCAGTGAACCCAATCGCACACATTGATACCGAGAAATTCCGGGCCAGTAGCCCGTAGGCATAGCGGCTCGCCGCATGCATAGAATGGCGAATAAGAATAAAGCGAATTGGGGTGGCATGGGCATTTCTCGCTGCGTTTAGCACCGCTTCTCATCTAGCATTCCCGGCATGCCTAGAGCAACGAACACCCGCAAACCGAACGGGAGCAGTCCTTCGGTTCCGAGCATTTTTATACCTTTACGTTCGTTTAGTCATTTAGTAAGAGAGAAAGCAATGAAAAGCTTCGGTTCAGACAACCACTCTGGGGTTCATCCCAGGA
>PDRH01000079.1 GCA_002748015.1 Bacteroidota bacterium
CTCTGGGGGTTCGTAAAGGTCGGGTCGTGGGTTTCACCGTCGTCTGCGGGCCTGTTGAGGTTGAAGGATATCTCGTCGCCCCATATGCCGATGATGGTCAGCGGCTTGTCCACTGCGGTGTTTTCATCCACGGTGTGCTGGTTCGCATCCCGCCATTCGATGAAGTGCTGGGGGGTGCCGGTGGCCGGAGTTCCCGTGGGCACTAGCTTGGCGTCGGGGATGCTCTCCCCATCGACTACACTGATGGTCTCGGGGGTACTCCCGTCGGTCTTGGGGTCCATGCTTACTGCCCATCCCCAGCTGGCGGTGAGCTCTAGGTCTTCGGTTACCCCGGTGGTGAAGGCGTAGTCGTCGCTGCCCTTCTTCCAGCTGACTACGACCATGTCCTGGCCATTCTTCTGGCGCTGGGGCTGCTCGCTGGCGGTGGGTTCTGCCACCTGCTCGTCGTACTCCACCTGTACGGTTTTCGTTGCGGAGGGGGCTAGGGGTGATGCGTTCTGGAAGAGCCCGTCGCCGGCGTTGAAGGTTACGGTGAAGGGTACGATGGTGAACTCGCCGGTTGCGCTGGCGGGTAGGCATTCGCCAGCAACGTCTAGTAGCACTTTATACTTGCCGCTCCTGAGGGCATCAGGGCCGTTCTTGAGCTCGAAGGACGTGTTGGTGCTGGTGCTGCCGAAGTCTTGAAAGGTAGGGGGTGTTCCCTCCTCCCGCTGCAGCCTCCAGGCGTAGCTGGTGATGGAGCCCTTCTCGTTCTTGGTGGAGATGGTCTCGCTGGCGAGCTTGCCCTTGGTGTCGGTGGTGGGTAGGCCGTCGATGGCCACGGAGGTTTGGGCGTAGGTCTTGACCGTTTTCTCTACGGGGCGGGTTTCGCACTCCCCGCTGGCCGAGGCGACGATGAGGCTATAGGTGTAGGTCTGTTCGAATTCGCCCAGGGTTTCTGAGCCGCCGTCCTGGGTTTGGGGCCATGTAGTTATGCCCGTTGCGGCTTGCGTGCCTTTTGCCCTTTTCCAGCGATACAGGAGGTCGGCGGTTGCGCCTAGGCCTGGGGTTGCGGAGACCTGTATCTCTGTGTCCTTGCAGACCCTTGCGTTGTTGTCGAGGATGTTGGTCCCCTCCTTTATGACGATGTCCTGGGGGTTGGCGGGGCCGGGGTATAGCTTGATTTCCTTCTCCGCGCGCCTATGGCAACCATCATTGAAGGCCTCGACCATGAGGCGCATGGTGTACCAGTCGTCCTGGGCGGTGGGGGGTGGGTTGGGGAACACGGATTTTTTGTATTGGAAATCTGGCAGGAGTTCTACCTCTGTCGTTCCGGTGGGGATGTTCTCCGTGCCGTTTTTGGATGCGGCCCAGCCACCGATTTTCCGTCCCGAAGGGGTGAACTCCACCTCGTAGGGGTCCATCTGGTACCACTGGATGCCGGTTGCGTTGTCGAAGTTCTTGACCTTTACGCCCAGGTTGCCCCCAGCTACGCCGACTGGTGCGCAGGTTTTGGCCGGTGCTTCGATGATGGGCTTGGGTATGTCGTCCCCCACGTGTAGGTTGATGGTGCGGATTGCCGTGTTGTCGCAGAGGCCGGTTACCTTGAGGTTTACTTTGTTGTGCTCGTTGGGGAGCAGCATGAGGGTGTTGGCCCTGTGGGGCCATATGATGCTACGGTTGATTTTCGGTTCGGGTGATGACCATGAGTACGTTAGCCCGGGGCGTTCCGGTGTGCTGAGGGTTACGCTTTCGCCCCTGCATACACCCAGATACAGGTTTTCGTTGGTGCTCTGCTGGTCGATTTTTAGCGGTTCGCCCAGCCCGGTGTGGAGGTCTATGCGGTTGACGGTGATGTTGCTGTCAAAGACCCCGAAGTTGGAGAAGTATCCGTAGATGGCTTCAGTGCCAGACCCGCCGTTGATGTAGCCGAGGCTGAATACGTTCTTGGTGTTGACGAGCTTGTAGGTCTTGTTTTGCGTGGGGTTAATGGTGATCTGCAGCCAGCGCCACTTGCCGATTTCGGGGTAGGCGGTTGGGTCGGGGTTGGGGAGCGGCTGCCAGTTTTGGATGTCGGTTCCGCTTCCAGTTCCGGGGAAGGGGCTGGCGGTGCTGGTGGCCAAGGCTTTGTTGTTGAGTATCTGTAGGGTTGGATTGGTCTGGGGGAGTTCCACCCCGTCCTCGTAGAGCTTGAATCCGCCTATGCAGCTGATGTCGGATGTGGTTCCATTGTCGCCCACGAAGGCCAGGATCATGAGGGATAGGCTCTGGCTGTTGCAGCGTACGTAGGTGGCGGATTTGACCCCCTGGCATTGGTTCTTCTCGGGGAGGGGTGGTATCATGGCGCCGGCGCGCTGGCCGGTTTTCTTATTGTCCGTCACTCCAGAATGCCCGCCGGCCATCTGGAATACGCCGATGGGCTTGTCTGCGGTGAGGGTGAGGAAGCAGTACCTACGCATGGATAGGGCGAGCTGCTGTCCACGGCTGAGGGTGATGGTGGAGTGCCCATTTTCAGGGGTGCCGGGCTCGAGGTCGGTGTTTGTACCGGTGTTCGCGCCGAGCCGCATGTCGTATTCCTCTTCCACACGTGTAAGTACAGGGGGTGTGCCGATGTTCTTCTTGGTCATGCCTTGTACGTTGATAGTGGTGTTATCCTCCCTGGCCACGACGTAGATGTACTCCGGGGCTAGGGTTTCTGCGGGGTAGCCATTTACCATGCCGCGGATGATGCCGTAGCGCTTGCCGAACAGGCGTTCGGGTATGAGCTGGTCGGCCACGTAGTCGAGGTTGGGGTAGTCGTTGTCCTCCATGACGTCGTCCACGCGTGTGGTAACGACCACGTCGCCGCCGGAGTGTACCTCGATAATGCTGCCGCCGAGGTCGTAGTCATCTGGGTTGCCGGAGAGCTTGTAGCCTTCGCTCGAGGCGCTGGTGGTGGTGGGGTAGGCGAGGATGATGCTGCTCTGGCCGGCTTTCTCGAACCATAGCTTGTAGAGGTGCTTGTTGTTGCCCAGGTTTTGGGCTTCGCCCGCCAGCTCTCCGCTATCGAATGTGCCCTGGCTACCGTGGGCGTAGAGCTTCTTGGGGGTGTATACCCAGACCTCGGTGTTGTCCTCGGTGGCGGTGATGTTGAATGAGGCGTAGGCGTATTCGTAGGTGTAGTTCCAGGGTGTGTGATTTGGGTTGTTGAAGTTGAGCCAGCGGCTATTGGGCATGGGCACGGTGAATTTCTTACCCTTGGCGTTGTGGCCCTTGAGGGCGATGATGTCGTTGTTCTGGCTGGCGTTGAGGTAGAGGTATGCGCTCAGCACGGGGGCATTACCGTCGGATTTGCGGTATGATATGGTATAGAGCTTGGGGGTGTGGTCCCGGCGATGGCTCATGAATTCGCTGGTGGCCAGGTTGACGGCTGCGCGGTAGGCCGCAGGGTCTGGGGCTGCGCCGAGGTGGTTGGCCTTGGCCTGGTCGACCGTGCTCTTCCATGTTGCGGCGAGGTTCACGTAGTCTGGGTTTTCTGTATCCCATACGGTGTCCAGGACCTCGCACCAGATGCGTACGCCCTTGTTGGTGCGGTTAAGCACGAGAGCCCCGTTTGTGTCTGCCTGCCATGGGGTTTTGCTCTTGTCTATCCCAGTGCTCTCGCTCATGGCCAGTACGTTCTCTATGCGCTTGCTCAGGGGCTTGGTGGCATCATTGGCATCCAGTTCACGTGGCTCGGCGATGAAGCTCTGTAGGTCCACGGTATGCTTTTCGCCCTTGCCGAGGTCGATGGGGGCGATGTGTACCCCGTTGCCCCCGTCCACGGCCGGTAGCTCTACGTGAACCCTTAGCGCCTCGCCCAGGGATATTAGGCTTAGCTGCGGTTTGTAGTTGCTGTGGTTTCGCCCCATCTCCGATCGTGGCGTAGGTGCCCAGGGTTAGCAGTAGTAGTAGGCGAATGGTATGCTTGTATTTCATGTTGGTGTTTTGGTGTAAGCGGTTTTAGGAGTAGTCTCCTTATGAGGGTTAATGCTTTTCTTTCGTTTTTGTTTGTAGACATGCGTGAGAACCAGTTGGGCGGAGGGTGCCTCGGGTAGGCTGCCGTCAATTGGTGGCGGTGGTTTGTAGAGTGGTTGAAAAATGCTATCTTTGGGGTGGGAAAGCCCACCGCCCCTCCTTCTTCATGTAACTAAACAAACGTTCAATATGGCAAAACGAAGAATACTGGCGGGCAACTGGAAGTGCAACCCGCTCCCGAGCAGAGGCGTAGAGCTGGCCACTAGCATCATCAAGACGCTGGAGGATATCCCGACGAATGTCGAGCTGCTGATTTTCCCTCCCTACACGCATCTCCACATGGTCGACCTGCCGATCCGCATCTCGCTGGGTGCGCAGAACTGTGCTCGTCACGGCATGGGCCCCTACACGGCGGACATCGCAGCGGCCATGCTGCACGACATGGGGGTAACGCATGTGCTCATCGGCCACTCGGAGAGGCGTATCTACCACGGGGAAACCGGCGATGTGCTGGTTATGAAGATACGGGAGGCGCGCAAGAGCGACCTGAAGGTGATTTACTGCTGCGGCGAGCCGGAGGAGGTAAGAGCCCAGGGCGAGGAGGCTGCGCGCGACTACGTAATCCAGCAGATAGAGGAGGTGTTGCTACGCCTTCCAGAGGATGACAAGCATTACATCGCCATCGCTTACGAGCCGGTATGGGCAATCGGTACGGGTAAGACGGCCTCGCCCGAGGACGCCGAGTACATGTGCAAGGCTATATCCGAGTGGATAGTCGATAAGCTCGGGATAGATACCGAGGAGATGCCTGTACTCTACGGTGGTAGCTGCAATCCCTCCAATGCAAAGGCGCTGTTCGCCCAGCCGCACATAAGCGGTGGACTTATCGGGACGGCCTCTCTCAACGCATCGGACTTCCTCGCGCTGGCGAAGTCCTTCCCTAGCGAAGGCTAGATGGCAGGGGAGTATGCAAAAGTCAGCATAGGCGTCAGCGATTGGAACCTGGTGGAAACCGGGGTGCTACCGCAGGCGCTTGTTGACGTGGGCTTCGAGAGCACTGTCGAAAGCGATGGTGTTCTCGAGGCTTACTGCGCACGTGGTGCCTATAGCCCCGAAGGTTTGGAGGGGGTGCTGGCCAGCTTCGAGGGCTTGAACCTGCTCGAGGAGGTTGGTATAGATGGGCAGAACTGGAATGCGGCCTGGGAAGCTTCAGTGCAACCCATTCGCATAGCTCGGAATGGGGTTACGGTGCTTGTACGTGCCTCCTTCCATACGGATTGCGAGCCGGCAACGCATGAAATTGTGATAGATCCGAAGATGGCCTTCGGTACAGGGCATCACGCCACAACGGCTCAGGTCGCAGAGCTAATGCTCGGCTTGGACCTTGAGGGATGCGAATGCCTGGATATGGGTTGCGGGACTGGCCTCCTGGCCATCCTGGCCGATCGCCTGGGGGCCAAGTCAGTCGATGCGTTGGATATAGACCCGTGGTCCTTCGAGAGCACGGAGGAGAATTGCGCTACCAATGGGGCGCAGGGCGTAAGGCCTCTCCTCGGGGGATTCGACGATATCCCGCAAGGGGCTCGCTACGACTACATCTTCGCGAATATGACCCGTAACCTACTCGTCGATAACATGGACGTGCTGAGTGGGCATCTAAAGCCGGGTGGTGCGCTGCTGGTAAGCGGCTTCTATAGTCAGGACTTGGAGGATATACATGATGCGGCGGGGGCAGTAGGGCTCTCCGCTGGCGAGAGTGTAGTACGAAACGATTGGGTGGCAGCGCAGCTGCTAAAGACCAGTTAGGAAAGGGACGATACGTATGCGGGTGTTTTCTCGACGTGGCCTTATACCGATGCTCCCCATTTGGGGGGGCATCTTGCTTTTGGGCCTGCTGCTGGGCTACGTGCTCAGGGGTAATGCGGCCTATGATGGGTCGAAGTACTTCTCGGATGAGGTGGAGAAATTCCCCAGGGAGTACGGAGCCCTGCTGCGAGCCTCGGGCAAGCTTCAGCGCGACCTGGAGAAGCAGCAGAAGCAGTTCCGGGAGCTATGGAAGGTGAGCACCTTATCCCCAGAGGATAGGCAGCGCCTTATGGCTCTTTCAAAGGACATGGTTCGCGCCGCGCATGAGAACCGCCGCTACTTTGCCGTCTGGCAGCGCATGATGATGGAGATGATGGGCGAAGGGGGCAAGCCGGAGTACTTCGACACCTTCCTGAGCATTATGGAGCAGGTGGTGCAGAATAGACGCATATTCCCAGCCGAACAGCTGCACCTGCTACAGAACACCTACGGACTTTTCAAGGAGGGGTTGCTCAATCAGGCGCCCACATTCGCCTGGTCGATCATGGCTGGTGAGGGAAAGCCTCGGGTCGAGTTTAAGCCCACATTGCACTACGAGTTTGAGGGGGTTGGCCTCAAGTGCAAGGGACGGACTGATAGCATTATGCTCCACGAGACCTCGGGGAGCTATGACCCCTACAAGCAGCTCTGGCAGGGGCAGGGGGGCGAGGTGCACTGGGAGCGCAGTGGCTTCTCGCCGGAGAATGTAAGGGTGAGGCTTTCGGACTACCATATCGACATGAAGAAGGACCGCTACAAGGCCGACTCCGTCATGTTCACGAACAAGGATTTCCTCGACCAGGAAATCGCCGGAAACTTTGAGGAGCTGCTCACCTCCGACAGCGATTCGCTCAACGTGCGCTACCCCTTTTTCAAGTCCTACAGGCATGACCTGAGCTTCACCAACATGGTGGAGGGGGTGAAGTTTAAAGGTGGTTGCGAGATGCGTGGGAGCTGGCTCGTGGGTCTTGGGAGCGTGGACAACCCGGCGCTCTTTGAGCTTAGCAGGGACGGCAAGCTCATGCTACGGGTGCAGACGGAGCGCATGGCCTTTAGCCAGCGCAATGTGGTGTCCGACTTTGCGCAGATCACCGTGTACAAGGGGCAGGATTCGCTCTACCATTCCGGGCTACGTTTCCTCTACGATGACGATAAGAAGGAGGTGCGACTCAACCCCACCAAGCTCATGATTACGCGCAGCCCGATGTATAGCTCCTACCACAAGATGACCATCTATTTCGATGGGATAACCTGGCCGCTCGAACAGCAGAAGATAATCTTTGGTCCACGCCTCGGGGCCAACAGCGCGCAGGCGAAGTTCCTCTCGGACAACTACTTCGACCCGCAGGAATTCGACCAGATGATGGCCTATGGAATGCGCCACCCCATCTACGAGCTACTCGATTATGCCTATCAGATGCGCTCGAGCACTTTCCTCATATCGGACTACGCCCGCTTCCTGGGCTATCCCCGCCAGAAGGTCAAGCGTGAACTCATGAATCTGGCCGTACAGGGTATCATCATCTACAATGTGTCCGAGCAGACCATAACCCTCCAGCCCAAGCTCTACAACATGGTTAATGCCAGCCGTAAGAAGATCGACTACGATGCTTTGCGCTTCTCGTCCAGTGTGGGTAAGGATAGGGCCAATGCCGTGCTGGACCTCGAGAGCATGGACCTTAGCGTCTACTCAGTTTCGACGGTCAACGTGTCCGACTCACAGAACGTGAGCATACGCCCCAGGGGGCGATTCCTCAAGATGGGCAAGAACCGTAACATGGAGTTCGACGGGGCGGTGGAGGCCGGCCAGTTCACCTTCGTGGGTGAGGGTATCGAGTTCAACTATGAGGATTACACCATAGACCTCGACACCATCGAGACGGCAGAGATGACCGTGGAGGAGGATTCCGTCGATTTCACAGGGCGACCCTACCGCTCAAAGGTAACCTCCAAGCTGCATAAGCTATCCGGGCGGATGAAGATTGATGAGCCTACCAACAAGAGCGGCCTCAAGCGCAATGAGGACTACCCGATATTCAACTGTACGGAGACCTCGTACGTCTACTATGATGGGGAGGAGAACAACGGCGGCGTGTACGACAGAGAGCGCTTCAACTTCGCAGTCGAACCCTTTACCATCAAGAATATGAACCACCTGGCCAAGCGGGACCTCCACTTCGTGGGGCAACTCAAGACCGGTGGCGTATTCCCGGACCTGAACGACACTCTTCGTGTGCAGCCGGACATGTCCCTGGGCTTCATACATCCTGCACCAGAGGGCGGGCTACCCCTCTATGGGGGGAAGGGGCGTTTCTATAGCGACCTCAACCTCTCCAACTCAGGGCTTAAGGGGGCGGGAAAGCTCACCTATCTCAGCTCTACGACCACCTCCCCCGAATTCACCTTCTTCCCCGACTCCACGAGGGCCATATCAACCAAGTTCGACATAGAGGAAAGCGTCCACGATAGCGTATCTGTACCAGAGGTGCACGGTACTCGCCACTCCATAACATGGAAGCCCAACGAGGACGTCTTCTACGCTCTTAAGGGCGAGGAGGACTTCAAGATGTATAGGGGTAAAGGGCAGTTTAGCGGCGACTACATGCTCAGTCCCAAGGGGCTGGATGGGCGCGGTACGATGAGCATGGACAAGGGGAGTATGACCTCCAGGGACTTTACCTTCGAGGTTACCAAGTGGAAGGCCGATACGCTCTCGGCCAAGTTCACAGGGGACAATAAGGACCTCTACGCCTTCACCTCCGATCAGCTCTCGGGCGAATACGACTACAACACCGAGACGGGTAGCTTCTCGAGCATAGGGGCATCCATTGCGGGCAACCTGGAGGCCCTGCAGTACGAGGCGCATGCTGACCATATCGACTGGATGAAACGCCAGAACCTACTGCGCTTTACCACCTCTACCCAGCAGCAGGCCGTGCTCGACGGGAAGTTCAGCGTGCGCGATATGAAGGACAGGGAGGAGGTCCCCCCCGGCTCGGTCTTCTATAGCATTAAGCCCGGCGAGGACTCCATCTACTTCATGAGCCCGACCGCCTCATACGACCTCAATACATCACGCCTCAATGCTGATGCCGTCAAGTATATACTGGTGGCGGATGCCCGCGTCTTCCCGCCGAGAGGACAGGTAACGGTTACCCCTATTGACCGCATACACAACTTCAGCAATGCGAAGTTCGAGGCCAACACCGAGAAGCGTTGGCACAAGTTCTACAACGCCATCTTCTTCCCCTACTCGCGCTTCAAGTACGGCGCAACCGGGCGCATCGATTACGTGGATGCCCGTGGGCGTCGCCAGCCAATAAAGCTCGACACTATCTATGCCACCAAGCCCGACAGCGGCAACTATACCGTGGCTAGGGGTTATGTAGCCCCCCACCAGAAGTTCAGACTATCGCCGGAGTTCAGCTTTGAGGGGAAGGTCAATATCTCTGCCCGCGACTCCCTCTATGAATTCAACGGCGGGGCTAGGCCAATCTACCGCTGCAAGGGCATGACAGCCGAACGGCTACGATTCCGCACCCATATTGATGCCGACAGCATCATGATACCGCTCCCCTTCCCACCGAAGGACATCAACGATGCATGGCTCATTTCCGGAACCGTCCTCTCCTATGACTCCATGCACGTCTACCCCTCCTTCATCTCCAACCGTTTTAGCCACGATGACGGGGCCTTCAGCAGGCCGAGCGGCTTCCTCACCTACGACAAGAAGAAGGGACGTTTCATCGCTGCCGACTCGGCCTTCTTCACCGACCCCAGTACGATAGGCAATCGGATAGAGCTGGTGAAGAAGGGCTGTCGCATCCATACGAGTGGCCTACTTCATATGCCCTTTGACCTGCCCCGTGTGGATATACATACCACCGGTAAGATTATCCACGACCTCAGGGACGAGTCGCAGAGCATGAACATGTTCCTCGACCTGGATTTCCACTTCAGCAAGAAGGCCCTTAAGCGGATGGCCGAGCGCCTGGTGAACGAGCCAGAGCTGGTAATCCTCGACCAGACGCAGCTACTCTACCTCGATGGGCTCAAGGAGCGCTTGGATACCGCCCAGTTTAACGCCATACTCAGCAAGATAGAGCTCTTCGGGCAGTACAAGGACCCCATAGAGGACTTCGAGCCGACCATCAGCTTTGCGAACCTCCGCATGAAGTGGGATCAGGCGAAGCGTTCCATGGTGAGCGTCGGGCGGCTGGGGATAGGCTCAATAGTCGGCATACCAGTCCAGCGCAAGGTTAACGGCTTCCTGGAGTTCTACCGCGACTATACAGGCGACAGGTTCACGCTCTATATTCAGCTAAACCCTAACGAGTTCTTCATCTTCACCGACTACGGCTCAAATATGGTGGTAAACTCCTCTGACCCGGAGTTTATGGAGATCATAAGGAGTACAAAGCGTAGCCGTCGGAAGGCCAAGCGTAAGCGTGGGCAGCGTAAGTTCATGTATGCCGCTGGTACTACTACAGACATGGCCAAGGCAGTACGTCGCTATCGTATCCTTCAGGGAGAGAAGGTGGAGGAGGTTGAGGAGGTGCGGCGCTTTGCCCTACGTCCTATACCGGATTCTACCGACAGTGCTGGTGTATCCGATTCTGCTAGGATGGCTCTAATGATAGACTCCATGGCCGTACGTACTGGGGATACGGCCACCG
>PDRH01000080.1 GCA_002748015.1 Bacteroidota bacterium
ACGTGCTGAAACTGTACGATAACGTAAAGCTTGCCGTTATACTCCAAACACATGCCGTTCCGGAAATCCGCTGTTGTTGCCATATTATGCTTCTGGTTCTATCTATTTCTTTTCACGAAGTAGCACCTCGTCGATCATGCCATACTCTTTAGCCTCCTGGGCCGTCATCCAGTAATCACGGTCGCTATCAGCCGAAACTTTGTCGAAGGGCTGACCGCTGTGATCCGCAATAATCTGGTATAGCTCCTGTTTGAGCTTAAGAATCTCACGGGCAGTAATTTCTATATCAGATGCCTGCCCCTGCGCCCCACCCATGGGCTGGTGTATCATCACGCGTGAATGCGGAAGAGCCGAACGCTTACCCGTTGCACCTGCAGTAAGTAGAATCGCTGCCATACTAGCAGCCATACCCGTGCAGATGGTGGCCACATCGGCCTGTAGATACTGCATCGTATCGTATATACCCAAACCGGCATAGACACTACCACCGGGGCTATTCACGTATATCTGTATATCCTTCCCCGCATCCACCGACTCCAGAAAGAGCAGCTGCGCCTGGATAATATTCGCAACATCATCGTCTATGGGCACACCAAGAAAGATGATGCGATCCATCATCAGACGCGAGAAAACATCCATAGCCACCATATTGAGCTTCCGCTCCTCTATGATGGTCGGATTGATGTAACCATTATAGATGGACTGATACCGTTGGAGTGTGGTACTCTGGATGCCATGCGCTCCGCGCGCAAAGCTCTCGAATTCCCTCTTTATATCCATGAGTCTACTCCTCCTTCTTCTTACGCGTTGCTCGCTTCTTGGGGGCTGCAGCTTCCTCACCCTCAGCAACCTCATCGGCCTTCTTCGTGGTACGACGCTTGGGCTTAGCCTCTGCCGATGCCTCATCGCTCTTCTTGGTGCGAGTCGTACGTTTCTTAGGGGTAGCCTTTTCCGCATCAGCACCCTTAGCCTCAACATCTGCCTTCTTGGCGGATGCCGTCGACTTCTTAGCCGTTTTACGTTTTGCCTTGCCCTCAGGGAAATTTACAAGCTCTACAACACCGTCCTTCGACTCCTCGAAGAACTTGGAGGCATCCATATCAACGTACTCCACGGGGAGCTGCGTTTCTACCCAGCGCATGATGATACGGCGATTGAGCATCGGGCGCATCTGCTCGCTGAATTCATTATCAGTCATTAGACGCTGGCGAAACCAGTTACGCGCCTCATCGCTATGAGCCAGCTGCCCCAGACCCATGCTCTGCAGATAGTCAACAGCCATACCCTCAATTACCTCATTGATGGCATCTGGCTCAACCTCAGCCTTCAGCTCCTCCATTTCGCCCTGCAACCGCATCTCCAGGCAGCTCTGACGAAGACCGTAGCGCTCGCTCTCCATATCTACGTTGGCCCGTTCCTCCTCCTCAAGCTCAAGGCTGTCAACCAGACGCTTAAGGAAATCCTCAGGAATATCAAAATCCCAGTCCTTGACGAGCTTCTCGTTGAGCTTCATATCCTCCACCTTGCGCACATCTATATTCAGCTGGCGCTCTGCAGTAGTACGCACCTCCTCCTTAAGCTCCTCCATGCTCGAGCTATCATCCTCTGGCTTGTTGAGGACGCTACGGAAGAAACTCTCATCAAGCTCGGGCAGGATACGCTTCTCCACTCGCTCGATCTTGATGCGGTAGTCACGCTCCTCACGAATCGTCTTAAGCTCTACATCCTCTATCTCGGGCTCATGCTCCGTATTGAAGAAGTCTGCGAACTTACATACTGCAACCTCCTCACCAGACTTCATCCCCTTCAAGGTAGCAACCTTTTCAGGAAGCACAACGCTCTGCTCCTCGGCATCCATCGGGAGCATGCGCTGCACGAAACCCTGCGGCAGATCTTCGCCATCCACGCTCAACGGCATCGCCTCGAAGACTACAGTCGTATCATCAGCCACCACATCCACCGGCTCAGCAGTAGCCTGACTCTCGCGCATACCATGAATGTACTTATCCAGGTACTCATCGTCCGGCACCAGATGGACAACCTCTACGGCCATCTCACGGTTAAGAGTATACTCAGGTGCAACGCCAAGCTCTACCTTGAAGGTGAAATCGGTCTCCTCGTTGTAGTCACAAACGGGCGAATCATCAGTCGCCATCAGACGCGTGAAGGAGAGAATCTTATTCTCCTGGAGGTACTCCCCAACGGCGCTGTCAAGTGCCTTAGAAACCACATCGATACGGATACCCATACCGTACTGGCTTTCTATACGCTTACGGGGTACCTTGCCCTTACGGAAGCCGTTTATGGTCACGTTCTTAAGCGTATCCTTAAGCGTCTTCTCATACTGAGCCTTGTAGTCGCTAACAGCAACACACACCTCCATCGTCAATACGCAGGACGACTGCTGAGTTTTGATTTCCATTGTCTATCTAGTTCTACTTCTTCTTACTTCGGGTTCAATACTAAGGCCACGCAAAAGTTACACGGGGCATTACCTACATGATGGCAAGCTGGGTTTGCGGGGCGGTAGTCCGGTCGCCAACTTGCACCTGAATGTCCGCATCCAACGGCACGTAAACATCAACACGAGAGCCGAACTTTATAAAGCCGAACTCCCCACCCTGCTCCACACGCTCCCCCTCCTTGGAATACGTTACTATACGGCGAGCCACCGCCCCTGCCACCTGGCGCATGAGGACCTGCTTGCCATCCTCCCGCTCAACCACAACGGTTGAGCGTTCATTCTCTGTTGAAGATTTGGGAAGCCACGCAACTAGGAATTTCCCCTTGTGATACTTCTCATAAGCAATACGCCCACTGATAGGATACCAGTTGGCATGCACGTTCCACACGGACATAAAGATTGATATCTGCATGCAATCTGCCTTAAGGAACTCTGGCTCATAGACCTTCTCAACCACCACAACCTCACCATCACAAGGCGCATACACCACCTTCGAATCAGCTGGGCAAGGACGCGCCGGATAGCGGAAAAAACGAAATATGAAGCCCACCCCCAAAAGCAGGAGCAAACCGATACCCAAAGCCCAAGACAAGCCGCCCAAGACGAAGGCTACCACTACCAAAACGCCCCAGACTGCTACCGCAATACCAACTGATGCTCTACCCTCCCGATGTATCTTCATATCTAACCTATACGTGCGAAAATGCATTTTCGGCGCAAAGGTAAAAATATTCCGACTATTTACCGAAAAGTGCAGAGCAATACAAAAGGCGGAAGGCACGCTCTAGGCCACCTCCTGCATAGCATGCAGCTTCCTGAGATTAATCATTGCATAGCGCATTCGCCCCAAGGCTGTATTAATACTGACTCCCGTATGATCAGCAATCTCCTGAAAGGACATCCCCACGTAGTGGCGCAGAAGAACTACTTCCTGCTGTTTCTCCGGAAGACTACGCACCAAGCTCTTCACCATAGCCCTGTCCTGTGAACTGATCAACTCATCCTCTGGATTCCTATCCCGCGAAAGGAAGAGTTGATGCTGATGCCAATCCCCGCGCAACTCTACCAATCCAGCCCGCTTACGCTCGCGATAGTAATCTATTACCACATTACGCGCTACGCGAATAACCCATGAATCAAAACGTCCATCATCCCTATACCCGCCCCTCTGCATACCCAGATAGGCCTTCATCAGTGTATCCTGAAGAAGATCCTTGGCCAGCACATTGTCTTTTACTGAACCCAGAATATATGCATACACCGACTGCCTAACCCCCTCAAGACGCTCCGCCAAAATCTTCTCGTTGCCGAACTCTACTCGCTCAACACCCACCAAAGAACCACTGCTTCGTTGCCTGGCAGGTTTTTCTTGTGTCAACATCGCTAACCGTGCTTTATGTTACTCTGTAATGAGCGTAGCTTTACGAGCTATAGGCATCCCTCCCTAACTAAATGAGTAGTCCAGTAGATATACAAAAATGGTGGCAACTTGGTTCAACGCTAGATTACTAGAACGGCGGGCAGGTAAGCGCCTTGTAGCGACGACGCTGCTTCTTCCGCGGCGTCTCAAAGGTAAAGGAAATCTCATGCGAACCGCCGCTCGCTGGGCCAAGCTTCGAGACCGTCATATCATAGCTATAGGCCACCTGTATCTTCGCAAATCGCAGACCTGCCATCATAGAAACAGCATCGCTACCGAAATAGTCCTTGACCAGCGGTATACCTCGATACCATGCACCCAGCAAGAGCGGGTACTTAAACCAGTACCCCCCTATCTCCGCCTGGCTAAAACGCCCCTGAAGACGGAAGTTCGTAGCTACCGTTATACTCTGGTCAACCCCCCTACGATACGAACTCTGCAACACGAAGCGGTATCCACCGTAGATAGTCCACTTCCAAGGCGTACGGTAGTCCTGCCCGAAGAACGAGTCCTTTGGCTTGAGCATGTGATCCCAGGTCGCCCCTATCCAGCCATTGGCATCATGGAAAAGAACGGACGATGAGGCGTCAATGTCGTAATCGTTGTTCTTACCAGGATGGGCAACGCTGGTCGGGTTCGTCTCATTACCACCAGACAGCTGATCACCCCACACAAGCTTAGAGTAGTTCAGGCTACGTTGCTGGAAGTAAACGCCTATCCCTGGACGGAAGTTCCACTTAGGCCCCATGGGTACTGAGAAGGAGTACGTTACTCCCCCACGAATCGTACCCAAAAGCCCATCACCTGCCAAGTCACCCAGAACGAAAACCCCAAAACCGCTACGAAGCGAAGGAACGTTGATATCGTAGCTCACAGAGAGCGTACGGAACATATTGGGCACAACAGACCACTGGTCACGATAGCTCATGACGAACCTATGCCCCTGGTTGGCACCAGAATAGCTCGGCGATAGGTAGAGCGGATTCGCAAAGAACTGGGTAAACTGCGGATCCTGCGCCTTTACACCCCCAAACGGGGACGCACAAAACAACAACACTACTAAGAAAAAGCCTAAAATCCTACGCATTACCTCAACAACGTTACGTTACCTCTCTTATCAAATACGGTGCCATTGAAATAATGACCCGTTGCACGCCAAGCATAAACGCCCATAGCACAACCACCACCCATCACCTTACGCTTACGAGTACCATCCCATCCACGTTTTATATCCCGTGTCTCGAACACCAGGCTACCCCACCTATCGAAAATCATCAGGTGGTAGTCGCTCACACCACGATAATCCGGATAGAAAATCGTGCAGAAATCCTCAGGGCTTAAATCCCCATAGTAGCCATCATTCATACCGCTCAGCGGAGGGCTAAACACATTCGGGAACTTTATCCACCCGGCAGGAAGTACAGTTACCGCTTTCTCTATCCGAAGCTCATCCGCACAGCCCATGGCCGACTCCACGTGCAACGATACGTCAAACTCACCAGCACGCTCATACTCCTTCACAGGAGAAACCTCCTCGGAGGTCGTACCATCACCAAAGTCCCAGAAGTACTTCGTCCCCTCACCCAAGGGCGAACCATCCCAATCGGTACTACCATTCTGCGCCTTTACCCGCGCCTTAGGCAGCATAACCTGCTTGGGAGCCATCTCAAACTTTACCAAGGGCTTACCGTGAGCCACATACACACCGTAGGCCGTAGCATGTCCACCTTCACCCCTCGCCGTCAAGGTTACCTGGTAGATCCCCGGCTCATAGTAGGTATGCACCGGGTCTGGCTCGGTCGATTTATCACCATCATCCCCGAAGTCCCACTCGAACTCCATATCCTTCTTGTACTCCGTCGTATTCTGCAGCACCACCTGGAAGGGCGCACATGCCTCGGACCGGAGCGCGGTGAAGGAAGGGGTTGGAATCGGCGGCATGATGTACGCATAATCCGTCATCGTCCCCTTACACTCCGGATGCTCCGTATTGAACGCCGAGAGCGTTATCGTATACGCATAGTCCCAGTCCCGCAGCGCCCACTGCTCATAAACATAGGGCGTACTCGTCGGGGTCTGCCCCTTCGACACATTACCATCACCATACGTCCAGTCAAACTCCCACTTGCTGGACATCGGGTCGGTTGTATTCACTATACGAACCTCGTTGTTCGGCCACGTCTGCTTGTAGGGATCAAGCGTAAACTCCGGAACTGGCGTTGCGTAAACCGTTACCTTTTTCACTTCCGATTCTGCCCAGCAACCCTTAGAGTTCTTCGCCTTCAGCTTGACATTATAGGTCTGGTCAGTAATCTCACGGTTGACGTACCTATGGAAGCGCACCGCCTCGCCAGAGGGCTTTATCTCAGCACCAGGCTCTCCGTCCCCAAAGTCCCAGTAGAACTCATGCGCCCCCACAGCCTTGCTCTCGAATAGAACGTCAAATGGACTACATCCCTCCTTTTTACCCGTCTTATTCCCAGAAGCATCGGTCTGCGAGTACTCAAAGTCCACATCCAAACCCGGGAAGACCGTAACCGTCGTTTTATCCTCATCCTTACATCCCTTATCGCTCTCAGCCGTCAGGCTTATAACGTACGGCTTATCCTCATCCAGGGTGTTGTAGTACGTATGATCTATCGGTGCTAGAGTCGTCTGGTTTGCCGTTTGTCCATCGCCCAAGTCGTAGGTGTAGGTTAGGTTCTTGCCCCGGCTCTCATTGGCAACAACCACCTCCAGATCTGGACAACCGGACTGTCGCTTCTGATCCGGATCATCCTTAGCATAGGCTCTAACCTTTGCGATGGGCTTAGGCCAAACGGTAACATCATGGGAGACCGTCCCCTCGCAACCGTGCAAAGAGCGCGC
>PDRH01000081.1 GCA_002748015.1 Bacteroidota bacterium
CGCTATCCCCCAGAGTCAACTGAGCCGCTCCCCCCAGGCCGCTCCGAATTTGACCTAGGAGAAATTCGGAGCGGCTACCTGGGCGGAGGGAGTTTGTGGCTAGGGTAGAGCTACCGATAGAGGGGTTGCAAAGGGAAGATTAATACAGAGAAAGGAAGAAGCGGGCAGAGCAAACGCCCTACAGGTCGTTCAGCTCGCCGTGGGAGCGCATGGAGTAGTAGTCCGTCTGCGTGAGGATGAGGTGGTCCAGCAGACGGATCTGGAAGAGGGCTAGCGCGCCCTGCATCTGGCTGGTGATGGCGATGTCCTCACGGGAGGCGCGGCACACGCCGCCGGGGTGGTTGTGGGCGCAGATGACGGCATCGGCATCGACGTCAAGGGCTGCGCGGGTGATGGCCTTCACGTCGAAGAGGACGTTCTTGGAGGTGCCACGGCTTATCCGCTCGATACGCAGGAGGCGGGAGGAGCGGTTGAGAAACATGGCCCAGGCCTCCTCGTGGTCGAGGTCGGCGAGGCGGGGCTTGAAGAGGGCGTAGGCCTCCTTGGTGCCGGCTACGTGGGTTCGGTCGTCAACCTCTAGCTCCTTGCGACGGGCCAGCTCAAAGGCCGCGATGAGGGTTACTGCCTTGGCTGGGCCTATGCCGCTGATGCGCATGTAGCGGCTAGCATCGAAACGGGCCATCTCCTTGAGGCTCTGGCTGGCCTCGTTGAGGAAGAGGTCTGCCCCGACCTCTATGGCAGACTTGGTGAGGGTACCGGAGCCGAGGAGTATGGCGATTAGCTCAGGAACAGAGAGCGCCTGGGGGCCCAGGGCCATGAGCCGCTCACGGGGACGCTCATCGCTGGTGAGGTCCTGTATGCGCCGCCCCTTATTCCCCTCGCTCATGCCTGCACGTATACGAGGATAACAGAACCGAGGTTCATACGCCGTACGGTGGCTTGCTTGAAGCCCGCCTGGTTGAGCGCCCTAAAGAGTACCTGAGCCCGCGAGAAGGCCACGATGGACTTCGGGAGGTAGAGGTACTCGTGGTAGGCCCCGGCAAAGAGCAGCCCCATGAGGGGGAGGACGGTGTAGGTGTAGAGCTGAAATAGGAGGCGACGAAAAGGCCGAATGGGCTGCGCGAACTCCAGAATGGCCATATGCCCCCCGGGGCGGAGTACGCGATGGCACTCGGACATGGCCTGGTAGATATCAGCGAAATTGCGCACCCCAAAGGCGCAGGTGATGGCATCGAAGGAGGCAGCGTCGAAGGGAAGCTGCTCAGCGGCCGTACGGTATAGGTCGATATCGCTGGCCAGCCCTCGCTGGGCTATCTTATGCTCCGCCACACCGAGCATCTCCTCGGAGAAGTCGGTGCCAATAATGCTAGCTACAGGCATACGATGGGCCAGGGCGATAGTCAAGTCGCCCGTGCCGCAGGCTAAGTCCAGCACGTTCTGCGGACTATCCTTGGCCACGCGATCCACGCAGACTCTCCGCCAGCGGGTATCCTGCCCGAGGGATATCACCCTATTCAAGCGGTCGTAGCGGTGGGCTACGCGGTTGAATAGGCCCTCTACATCAACGTTCTTCTTGGGCATTTAGCCTGAGGCAGGGGCTTAGGCCATGATGTCACCGATGGCGTTCTCGTAATGTTTCCGGTAATCCTTGATGAAACCGAAAGACTCATCGTCTACACGGATTTCAGAACGGGTTACGTGGCCGATGGCAGTCATGGGAACATTCTGCTCAAGCATGAAGTCCAGGAACTGGGCCTCATTCTCCGGTGCAATGGAGACGATTACCCGGCTTCCAGATTCTCCGAAGAGGAAGGCATCCATACGTAGCTCTGCATCCGAGGTGATGTCGAAGCCCAGGTTGTTGGGTATGCAAGACTCTATCAGGGTAAGGAACAGCCCCCCCATGGATATGTCGTGCGCTGAGGCTATCAATCCCTTCTCAATGATCGTAGCCAGCACATTCTGCAGCTCGCACTCCTGCTCTATGGAGAAGTACGGTGCAGGGGAAGCGGTGATGCCGTGGTGGCGTATGAGGTACTCCGACTGGGAAATGTCGTTCTGGGCGTGGCCTAGCATGTAGATTACGTGACCCTTGGACTGGAAGGCCAGACCGGTACGGTGCTCCTTCTTCTCCACAAGTCCAAGCATGCCGATGGTCGGCGTGGGGAGAACAGTCTCCTCCTTGCCATTTATATTGGACTGGTTGTAGAAGCTGACGTTACCACCCGTTACAGGCGTTCCGAGCTTCTGGCAAGCGATGCCCATCCCCTTGATGGCGTTGACGAACTGCCAGTACACCTCTGGATTGTAGGGGTTTCCGAAGTTCAGGCAATTGGTTATGGCTAGGGGCTTACCGCCGGAGCAGACAACGTTCCTCGCAGCCTCAGCCACAGCCATCTGCGCCCCAACTTCTGGGTCAGCCTTTACGTAGCGACCGTTGCAATCCACCGTAACGGCCAGCGCACGCTCCGTCCCCCGTATGGCGACGAGGCCGGCATCTGACGGCTCGTTGATGGAAAGGTTATAGTTCCCCACCATGGTATCGTACTGCTCTATGGCCCAACGCTTGGAGGCCAGGTTGGGGCTCTGGATGAGCTTCTGGGCCACCTCCACGAGGTCGGTAGGCTCTGGCACGTCATCGATGTTGAACTTCTTGTACTCCTGGTAGTAGGCGGGCTCGCTATACTCCCTGTCGTATACGGGCGCCCCCCCGCCAAGTACCAGGCATTCGGCTGGCACTTTGGCCACTAGCTCGCCGTGGAAGTAGAATTCCAGGAGATCTTGGTCTATCACCTCGCCTATCTGCACGCAGTTGATATCCCACTTGGCGAATATGCCCTTAACCTCCTCCTCATGGCCCTTCTTGACCACCACTAGCATACGCTCCTGGGACTCCGAAAGGAGGATTTCGTCCGGGGTCATGCCCTCCTGGCGCATGGGCACCCTATCGAGCTCTATGCGCATGCCGCTCTCGCCCTTAGCTGACATCTCAGAGGTGGAGCAGATAATGCCCGCTGCCCCCATGTCCTGCATGCCGATGATAGCATCGGTGCCAGCCAGCTCGAGGGTTGCCTCCAGCAGGAGCTTCTCGGCGAAGGGGTCGCCAACCTGTATGGCGGGTATATCCTGGGCGGAGTCCTCGGTTATATCGGCCGAGGCGAAGGTTGAGCCATGAATACCGTCCTTACCCGTGGACGAACCGACGATGAAGACGGGGTTGCCCGCCCCCTTGGCTATGGCCGAGACCATCTTCTCCGGGCGTACCAGACCAACCGACATGGCGTTCACAAGCGGATTGGTCTCGTAGGAGGGGTCAAACATGATCTCACCACCGGCCACGGCCACACCAAAGGAATTGCCGTAGTTACCAATGCCCCGCACCACCCCGTCGAAGAGCCAGCGCGTACGGGCATTCTCCAGCGAACCGAAGCGCAGGGAGTTAAGCTGCGCAACCGGGCGGGCGCCCATGGTGAATATATCACGATTAATGCCCCCTACACCGGTGGCAGCACCCTGGTAGGGCTCCACGGCACAGGGGTGGTTATGGCTCTCTATCTTGAAAGCACATCCCCAGCCGTCGCCAACATCCACTAGACCGGCGTTCTCCTCGCCCGCCCCGACCAGCAGGGCCTCCCCATCGCGCGGGAGCGTCTTGATCCACTTGATGCTATTCTTGTAGGAGGCGTGCTCGCTCCACATCACCGAGAAGATGCTCAGCTCGGTAAAGTTGGGTTCCCTACCCAGCAGTTCGACTATCCTATCGTACTCCTCAGGCAGTATCTGTAGCTCTTCAAGGGTGGCTGCGAGTTTCTTGTCGGTCATGACGGCTTGGTTTTACGTATTATGCGGTTCACGTTGCATCGGGTTGCTATACCCTACGCCGTCGCGAAGGTAGGAAAAAATGCTTTACGCCCCCCTCCGTTCATGCGCCCGCATGGTAGCCTGTAGCCCCCAAAAGAGGAGAAGACTCGCCAGCAGCATATACAGCGGCAAACGCTCGGTATGGGCATGAAGTGCAGAGACAGCCGCCGCCATGGGGTTGCGCAAGAAGAAGGAGTCCTCGGGTAGGTTGCGCATGGTCCATTTGGCGAGCACCGTCCCCTGGCGCATAAGCACCACACCGGGGTGCGCACGGATGACGGTCTTGAGTACCCGCTCATCGCCTACGTATATGGGAACATGTAGCCCCTTGGTGGCAAACTGCGCGCGCACCTCCTGGGGGGAGGCGGTGGCGAGTATCATTCTCATGCCGTAGTCGGTCACGCTATCGTACAGTCGGTTGAGGCGGTCGACATCATCAGAGGAAATACGCTCTATAAAGGGACTAACAACCATGAGAAGGTCGCCAGGCTTACGTAGGATCTCTAGGGCCACGTCCTGCCCTGCGGGATCATTGAGGTAGAACTCCTTTATGGGGGGCTGGTATCCCTGCTTGACCATGACGGTTTCGCTGGATACGTAGGTCCATGTGCTATCCTCCCAGGGGTAGTTGTCCTCGGTGAATTCCTGCTGCTTGCCATCCTTCTCGTAGATGAAGGTTGTGGCGTACTCATCTGCGGGTGCACCGGGCGGGGTGGTCATGCCATCGGGTATGCTGGCGCCGATGTGGTAGGCGCGGAAGTCGAGCATTGGGAGGTGGCGCACTGCGTAGATACCCGGAGCTATGGAAGCCAAAGCGAGGAGCCCCCATAGAGCAAACTGAGCGTAGCGGTATCGCCTGGAGATGTATAGCTGGTTCTTCCAGGGACCTACGATGAGGAGTACCGCCGCGGAGAGGAAAAGAAGGTTCTTGTAGAAGGTCTGCCAGTTGGTGATTTTGATGGCATCGCCGAAGCACCCGCAGTCAGTAACAGGGTTAGCTATGGCTAGGTAGAGGGTAAGCGGGGTGAAGAATGCCATGAAAAGGAATATACCCCAGGTGGCCAGGGGGCGCAGCTCATCGAGCAGCATCAGCATGCCGAGGAGCAGCTCGGCCCCAGAGAGGAGGATGGAGAAGACCAGCGCGAATGAGTGCAGACCATCCATACCAAAAGCGGTGAAGTAGTCCTGCAGCTTGTAGGCAAAGCCGTAGGGATCAACAACCTTGACGAAGCCGGAGAAGGTGAACGTCAGGCCGAGGAGTAGACGCGCTACGAGGCGAAGAATGCGGAGTAGGTTTTGCATAGGGCTTAGAGTGTAAAGGATATGGTACGTAGGCCATCGTCGTCGACAGCGAGGGTTACATCCAATCTATCCTGCGGGAGCAGAGGTTCAACGACCGAGGGCCACTCCATGAGTACGCGGGCATTGGGATCGTTGAAGTAATCCTCTAGACCGAGGTCAAAGGCCTCGTCCAGAGACTCGATGCGGTAGAAGTCCATATGGTATACCCGCTGGCCGTTTGCAGTATGGTATTCATTGATTAGGGAGAAGGTGGGGGAGGTTACCTCATCGAGTACCTCCCAGTGGCGGGCAAGCGCCTTGATAAAGGTGGTCTTCCCAAAACCCATGCCACCCCAGAAGGCGATAATCCCCCGCTCCTCCACCAAGGTGGCGAAGCTGGCGGCCACCTGGGGTAGGGCCTCCAGCCTTGGAATTGGAATAATATGCTGGCTCATGCGTACAATATTTTACCCCTTCCCCATCTGCCTGAAGGGGAAGGGGGTGGTGTCAACCGTTTGGCTAGCGTGGACGTAGCGATACGATGGGTACAATCATCTCCTCGAGGGACACCCCACCATGCTGGAAGGAGTCGCGATAGAGATTGACGTACTGGTTGTAGTTGTTTGGATAGACGAAGTATCCATTCTGGGGGGCAAAGACGAAGCGGCTCGACACGTGGGACTGCGGCAGATGCGCCTCCTGCGGGTGGATGACCTCAAATACCTCCTTGGGGTTGTAGTCGAGGTTCTTGCCCATCTTGTAGCGCAGATTGGTGGTAGTATCCCTATGGCCAACCACCCGAAGCGGCTTCTTAACCTGTATGGAGCCGTGGTCTGTGGTAATGATAAGGCGCACGGGATACTGGGCGGCCTGCTGCAGGAACTGGTAGAGGTCCGAGTGCTTAAACCACGACTCGGTGAGCGAGAGGTAGCCGTGGACATCGCTAGCAATCTGGCGTACCATCTGCATGTCGTGGCGGGAGTGGGAGAGCATATCGACGAAGTTGTACACCATAACGGTGAGATCGTTGCGCAGCAGCTCCATGTAGTTTCCATCCTTCATGGGCGTTCCATCGAGGGTTGCCCCCTTGTAGAATGCCATCTTGTAGTCCTTGCCGAGGCGCTGGATGTGCAGACGCAGCAGCTCCTCCTCGTGCATGTTCTTGCCCTCGGGCTCATTCTCCGAGACCCACAGGTTCGGATAACGCTCGCTGATTTCCAGGGGCATGAGGCCGGCAAAGAGGGCGTTCCGCGCATAGTGGGTCACGGTGGGTAGGATGGAGTAATACGTACCCTCCCGGTCAACCGTCCACTGGGGGGCCATCAGCTCGCGGAGTATGCGCCACTGGTCGAAGCGCAGGTTATCAATCACCAGCAGCAGGACAGATTCACCGGCATCAATGTGGGGGAATACCCTGTCGCGAAGCACATTGGGCGATAGGCAGGGGTGCTCACCCTCCGGCTCGAACCAGCTGAGGTAGTTGCGACGGAT
>PDRH01000082.1 GCA_002748015.1 Bacteroidota bacterium
CCCGTCAAGGTGCGACCACCCTTGAGCAGACTAGCTTCACGTAGCTAATGCGGCTTGCCAAAATAGCACACTCGGTATAAACCGGATTAGGCCGGCTTCCCATGCAAAAAAAAGCCGTGGTGGCCTCGGGCCACCACGGCTGGATAGGCTATGCGGCGTGTAGCGCACTAGGTGCCCATGCCCCTACTCCTTGACGAAGCGGGCGGATTGGCCGTCGGCCCGGAGAATGTAGAGGCCGGCGGGTAGGCCTCGGACATCTACTCGCCCGCCGGGCAGGAGGGCGTGGGAGCGGACCTCCTGGCCACTGGCTGCGTATATTCGTATGGGGCATCGCGGGCAGAGGCCCTGCACCGTTAGGAAGTCGGAGACGGGGTTTGGGGAAAGGATGGGGAAGCTCGGCTCGACTTGGGATACGGGGGTGGAGATGGTGGTGGTATCGTCATCGCCCGTGCCCTCGCCTTCGGTGATGCCACCTTCGCCGCCCTCGCTACCAGAGCCGCCTTCACCTCCTTCGCCACTGTTTTCCTCCTTCACGACCCGCAGCCTGAAGGTACCGCGCACGTAGTCGCCATCCGTGAGGGCAGTAATCACGGTCTCGCCCTCGGCTATAGCTGTTACCAGACCCCGGCCATTCACCTTGGCCACCGCGGGCTTGTGGCTATTCCACATGGTCTTTTGGCTCGCGGCGTTCGCTGGGCTTATGCGAGGGGTGCACTGGTAGGTGCTGCCGATGGGTAGGGTGTAGATGGTTTCGCCGCCCTCTTCAAGCTGTTCGAGGCCCTCGGTGTGGCCAGTGGTCAAGGGGTCTAGCATAAGCTCGGTGACGGGGGTGTAGTCGCTTACCACGACGGGGACCTTCTTCTCATCGCCCCCAATGCTGAAGGTGATGTCCGTGCTCCCCTTCTTCAGCGCAATGAGCCTGTTGTTTACGATGGTTTCATCCGTCGCCTTCAACTTTGCCGTGGCGATATCCCCAAAGCTGGCTTTCTTTGGCCCCAGCCCGAGCATGAATTCGGTCTGGTCGAGCTGCTGGCCCACGCTCATCTCAATCTTCGCAGGTAGCTCGATCGGAGGAGTGCTCTTCACCACATGCACTAGGAGGCTCAACTCCTCGCCGGTGCGCATGGTCATGGAGATGGTCGCGTCGCCGATGGCCTTCGGGGTCAATGCGTACCACGTGGAGACATCCCCCACGCTGACCACATCGGGGTTGCTGGACGCTATTTCCTGGGGCTCAATGTCCACCAGGCTGGTGAGCAGGGCCAACCAGTACGGGAATGCCGGGTCGCTGGGCCGCAGCCATATTTCTTCGCAGCGTAGGGACTGGGGCGCATCGCTGGCCAGGCAGTTCACCACGGTGCTTGCTGAGAAACCCGTCTCGCTGGTGGCAGTAACCTTCGTCCACCGGAGCGACAGCTGGCCGATGGGGCGTCCCCAGATGACGTGGTTCTCGTCCAGGTAGAAGTACTTTTTACTGTAATCGGGGAGTTCACTCCAGGTGAGTTTGCTGCCGGGGGCGCCCTCGGGGGTGATGACCGGGGTGAGGCGGTGGGATTCGCCCTCGCAGATACGCACCTCAGGCGGGTCGAAGTCGATGTCGAGCTTGGTGCGTACCTTCACCCGCAGGTCGTCGCTCTTCACCTCCCCGAAGTCGTCGATGGTGGCGGTGATGGTCACCTCGCCATCGCTTATGCCGGTGATCACGCCCTTGTCGTCAACGGTGGCGATAGTCTCGTCGCTGGAGGTGAAGGTCGCCTCTTGGTTGGTGGCGTTCGCTGGTACTAAATGGAGGTAGGCCGATTTCTGCTGGCCCACGTTTAGCCAGGGGTGTTCCTGCCAGTCGTAGTAGCCCAGGAGAATCTTCTGGAGGCGCACAACGCCGCAGGGTATCTGCCCCTCGGTCGCGACGGGCGTGCCGTCCTTATCGGCGATCGTCCAGCCCGCCACGACGGCATTCTTCCCGCTACTCTTCTTGACGGCCTCGTTGTCCTCGACCGTAAGCTTGCCGTCCCTATCGTAGGGCTTGGGGAGCATGCAGTAGAGCTCATCGTAGGCCTCCTGGATAAATCCGTTGCCCTGGACGGCCAGCTCGCGGAGCAGGTGGTTATGTATGCCGTCTATTCTAAGTGAGCCCGCGCCGTTATCCGAGCAGTCTAGCCCCTCTATGGCCCCGAGTATGCGCAGCTTGCTGGTCTTTGGGGTAAACTTCACCTCGACGTACTCATTCGGGGGCAGGACGATGGTGAGGGTGGCTGCCCCGCTCTCGAGATGCGCAAGTATGTCCCGCTTGCCCGCCCCGGTCTGGCCCTGCAGGCGGAGGCGTAGCTCCTGGCCTGGCTTGACCCTAAGGGTTGCGCTAAGGTTGGTTTCGACCTCGTCAGAGCAGGTGAGGGTGCCATGGGGTGGCAATGATTCGCCACTCCCCCAGATGATGGTCCGCCAGCGCTTCCTGGAGAGGATGGCATCGGACGATTTGGCGAACTCGTTATACCCGTATTCAGGCCTAGACGATGAGCAAATTTCAAGTTCTGCCGTGGCATTAATATCCTCCAACTCAGGCAGGCGACAGTAGAAGCGGTTCAGCTCGTATGGGGTGAAGTTGAAGTACTCCTCTTGGGCTAGATCTAATAGAGTAAGCTTGCTATTATTGCCGAACTTGATGTTGTCCAGCCGGAGCTTGGGCTGGATTGTACAGTATACCCTCAAAATCCCTGGGAAGCCACTCAGGTCGAGCTCTTCTAAGTCGCCCACGCATGTGGCCGGCTCCACGAAGTTAATCTTTTGTAGAGTTATATCATTCCCTGCTAGGGCTACTACGGGGGCTCGGTATGCGTTGGTTCCAGAAAGAGCCAAATCTGATAAACCAGTAGACCCTCCATCATCCGGTCTACATTCTATCGTAACATCCTCGCTTTTCGTAGTAAATCCAAAGTATATCCTCTGTACATTTCCTCCTGTATCTTTCACAACCTCCCCACCATCGTATACGATAAATTGACAGTGTTTAGCAAAGGGTGTGGCTTGAATCTTAAGCGTTTTCCCCTTTATAACCTTCAGGCGAATGATTCCATCGGCCCTCGCCACGCCCGAAAAGGCCAGGAGCATGAGTAGGCTGGCCAGGAGGGGGAAGAGCCGTACGCCTAGATAGTTTCTTCTTTCTAAATAACGGGGGAGGGTATTTTTAGTTTTAAGTAATCTTCTGCTGGCGGGGAAAGTACTATTGTCTGTAGTTTTCATGGCCTATACCTTTAATATTTTGCTCCATTTGGGGGTGAAAATGCGTACAGATGCTATGGGAGAAATGGTCTCTTCTTGCTGATTGCAAAGTACCTACGCTACGATATGCCCCCTATAATTGACGTAAATATAGGAAAACTTTTTGGTTTTACGAAGAGGAGGCCAGAATTCGCCAGCATAGCACGTCAGGCGACCAGCCTCCAGACGAAGGCCACGATGATGCAGAGGATGATGCCCATGAGGAGGGGGAGGAGGGAGGCGAGGGCGGTCCACCTCCAGCTGTTGGTCTCCCTGTATATGGTGTATATGGTGGTGCTACAGGGGTTGTGGAGGAGGCAGAATAGCATGAGGTTGACGCCGGTGAGGAGGGTCCACCCGTTGAGCTGGAAGAGGGTCTGCATGGCGGCCTCGTCCTCGAACATGACGCCCGCCCCTGCGCCTAGGTCGGTGCTGCCCGTGGCCAGGACGATGAGCATGAGTATGGTGGGTATGACTATTTCGTTGGCGGGTATGGCAAGGACATAGGCCAGGAGGATAATGCCGTTGAGGCCCATGATGTAGCCCGGGCCGTCGAGGGCGTGGATGAGGTACATGGCGATGCTCTCCCCTCCGATGGTGATGTTGCAGCTTAGCCAAATGAGCGCACCGGCGGGTGCGGCGAAGAGGATGGCGCGCCAGAGGACGATGAGGGTACGGTCTATGAGGGATGTGTAGAGGGTCTGCCAGAACTGGGGTGGGCGGTAGGGGGGCAATTCGAGGTGGAAGGTGGAGACCTCGCCACGGAGTACGGTGCGGCTGAGGAGCCAGGAGGAGAGGAACATGAAGGCGATGCCGAGCAGGGCGATGAGTACGACGGAGGTAACGCTGGCGATGCCCTGGAGGCTGGCGGGGAAGGTGGCGCCGATGAAGAGGGTGGCGATCATGATCTGGGTGGGCCAGCGGCCGTTGCAGAGGGAGAAGTTGTTGGTGATGATGGCGATGAGCCGCTCGCGGGGGCTGTCGATGATGCGGCAGGAGACGACCCCGGCGGCGTTGCACCCGAAGCCCATGCACATGGTTAGGGATTGCTTGCCGTGGGCACCGGTACGCCTGAACATGTCGTCGAGATTGAAGGCCACGCGCGGCAGGTATCCAAAATCCTCCAGTAGGGTGAAGAGGGGGAAGAATATGGCCATGGGGGGTAGCATGACGGAGATGACCCACGCAGTGGCGAGATAGACCCCGTCCACGAGGAATCCCGATAGCCACCAGGGGAAGTGGGCCTGGTTGGCGAGGCCCTTTAGGATGGGGTGTAGGCCGTCGACCAACACGGTTGCGAGCATGGACGAGGGGTAGTTTGAGCCTATGATGGTTAGCCAGAGGACTATCCCGAGGAGGAGGATCATGATGGGGAAGCCCCAGCGCCTGGATGTTACTATGCGGTCTATCCTTACGTCTAGGGGGGCGCGCTTACCGTCATTGGCATAGCTGACGGTGTCGGCGCATAGCTCACCGGCCCGGCTATAGATGGACTCGGCTAGGGAGTCGGAGAACTCGCCTCCGAGCTTCTGGGAGACCTGCTTGGCGAGAGTGAATAGGTCGTGGATTTCCTGCGACTGGGGGAGGGTGGCGGCCGTTGCAATCTCGGTGATTGCACCAGTGGTGAGGTAGTGCTCGATGGTGGGGTCGCCCTCAAGGAGGCGCAAGGCTATCCAGCGGGGATTGGGTAGACCCTCGTATAGCTCTTGGAGGCGGTTCTCGAGGCGATAGAGGGTGCTATCCTGCTCCTGCGAGAGGCTGAAGCGGCACTTTGGCATGGGGGCTAGCTGGCCAGTGGCGACTTCGTGTATGGTCTTCAGCAGCTCCTGCACCCCCTCGCCGGAGCGTGCGCTGGTGCCTACTACGGGTATCCCGAGGCGCCGGCTTAGGGCTCTGGTATCGATGCTTATCCTATGCCGCCTGGCCTCGTCCATGAGGTTTACGCAGAGGATGACCCGGTCGGTAATCTCAACAATCTGGAGCAGGAGGTTCATGTTGCGCTCGAGGCGTGAGGCATCCGCGACGACGACGGTTACGGTTGGCCTGGAGAATAGGATGTAGTTGCGGGCTATCTCCTCGTCCTCGGAGGTGGAGAGGAGGGAGTAGGTGCCGGGTAGGTCGACTATGCGGTACTTACGGTCTGCGTACTTGAATGCGCCTTCGGTGTGGGCGACGGTTTTTCCGGGCCAGTTACCAGTGTGCTGCCGTAGCCCTGTGAGGGCGTTGAATACGGTGCTCTTGCCGGTGTTGGGGTTGCCGGCCAGGGCGATGGTGTAGTCGTGGCGGTCTGTCCTGGTGCCCATGCGGTGGAGTTGCTCCGAGTAGCCGCAGCTCTGGCATTTCCTGCTCTTTGCCCTACTCATGCTTTCTGTTTTTCTTTGCTGGGGGTTATCACCTGTATATGCACTGCTTGATCCCTGCGTAGGGCAATGGTCGTTCCACGGATGAGGTAGGCTGTGGGGTTGCGGCTGGGGCTTTGGAGGGCGATTTGCACCGCGCTTCCCCTGACAAAGCCGAGGTCGAGTAGGCGTCGACGGATAGCTCCCCTGCAGCTGGGTGCTATGGCGTAGACCTCAGCCTCTTCGCCCGGGGTGAGGTCGGAGAGGAGGAATATGCCTGGCGGGGGAGGGTTGGTGGCTGGTTCAGCAAGGATATAGGGCAAAAGCTCCTGGGGTATGCTCTTGGGTTGCGATGCTAGGCGGGCATCTAGTTGCCCCTCTCGCCTTTGGAGTAGCTCGAGGTGGACTCCGGGATAGAGGCCTATCTCCCTCAGCCTGCGGTATACTTCTGGCGGGTTATCCTGTAGGGCGGTTACCTTGACCCATCCCTGGCTGGGTAGCTCGTCTAGGGGGTGGCCGCTTCGGCTGGGGATGGCGCCGTTGGGCTGGGGTATGGGGTCGCCGTGGGGATCGTAGCGGGGGAAGCCCAGCTTGCGCGCGAGGGTGGTTCTGTCGTGGCTATCCATGCGGTGCTCCATGCGCTCGGCTGTGGGATGCCAGTCCTGCTCGGGGTATCCGGTATGCTCGGCGAGATAGGTCTCGTAGAGGCGGTGGCGGGCGATGACGCTCAGGGCCTCCTTCTCGCCCTCTGGGGTGAGTTGGTAGACCGTTGGGGCGACGAGCCCGGCCCGCTGGAGGTTGGCAAGGCAGGTAGGGAGTTCGGCGAGGCGTTCGGCCTCTATGGTTTCGGTGAGGAATAGGTCGGGTGCTAGCTCGCCGGTTTTCTGCTTGTAGAGCGACTTGAGGATATCCTCCGAGAGGGCGTGTAGCTCGCGCTCGCGCCATCGGGGGGAGAGGTGCCTGGCCCTGCGGAGGAGCTTTCGCCACCATCGGCGTAGGGTTTGTAGGGG
>PDRH01000011.1 GCA_002748015.1 Bacteroidota bacterium
ATAGCTGACCGCCTTCAGCTGCTCGTGGTGTCTCTGCATCAGGCATCCGGCCAAATGGGAAGCATAAGCCAAGCGGTGCTGGAAGGGAGCGCCGCGCTGCAGGATTCCGGAGCAAATATGGCGACAATGAGTGATCAGATAGCCGGGTTGGTAGGGACGATCTCTAGCGAGCAAGAGGAGAATGCCCGGTTGAGTATGGAGGCTCTAGAGGAGTTCCAAAAGCTGAGCGCAGCGCAGCATGATGGGACGGTTGCAGCCATTGACGCCGCACGGCAGATTGATACGATGGGGGAGCAGACGGAGTGGATAAAGGATATTGCGAGGCAGACGAATATCCTGGCATTAAATGCCTCTGTGGAGGCCGCACGTGCGGGTGATGCGGGGGCGGGTTTTGGGGTAGTTGCCACGGAAGTTGGTAACCTTGCTGGGCGTTCGCAGGAAGCCGCTGATATCATTGGTAATTCGATAGCAGCAAGCATACAGGGGACGGAGCACGTGCAGGAGGTGCTGTCTGGGTTAACCTCCCTTGGTGATCGTAGTAGCGAGCTTATAGAGCGGGTGCGTGAGAGCGGCATGGGCCAGATGTAACGTATACGTACCATAGCGGGGAGTATGGGCCTGTATCATGAGTTGGCGCAGCAGAATGTGGCTCGTAGTAATAGCTTAGCTGAGAGTGCGGGTATGCTACGAGAGCTTGAAGAGACCTTTGTGAAGCTAGGGGAAATGTTCGAGCTGTAATGTAAGTCCTGTTATCCATGCAGTGGCAAGGTGGTTGCGACTGTATCTGTGAACGATTTGTTGGGACATCAGTACGCAATTTTTGAGTTTTGGTTAGGAGTAGCATGTGCTATGATTTTGCCAAGCTGAATAGTTCAAACATTCCATATAGCCAGTGTCGCCATACTCCTGGGCATTAACCTGATAGGTCTAGCTTTTTTTTGCTAGAGGGTTGAGAGGTGTGCGTACTTAAACCCTCCGGGTCCTCTTTGCCGTGCGTTTTTAACTTGCTCTATGTTGCTTGGGGAGTAGGTGCTTACCGTTTAAAGAAGTGGGCTATGTATGGTTTTGTGAGCGATATATCCCCATAAAAAAGGCCGCCCATTTGGGCGGCCTTTTTTATGACTAATCCGCTAGGGATTAGAGCTGCCATAGCTCATCATCCGTGGGGATATTGGTCTTGCCGTTCAGGCGAGCAACGCGGGTGGTGTTCACCAGGTGCTTAGCCGTCAGGTTCTCAGACAGGGTGTTGTTACCCCAAGTACCACAACCCAGCGTGTTGGTCGTAGAGAGACCGCTACCCATAGCACCACCGGCGGTGGTAGAAACGGGTGCATTTACTACAACGCGGGAAACCGTCAGGGCAGCACCAACCATCTTGATGTGCTCCTCGTTGTTGGAGTGGATACCAGCGGAGTGGCCGTTACCTTCGTTGGCGAGGTTGGTCTTAGCGATCTCGATAGCCTCTTCGAACTTGTCATAGGGAAAAGCTGCAAGTACGGGACACATCTTCTCCTTGGCTACGAGATCCTCAGCACCTACGCCCTTGGCCTCGATAACAAGTACCTTGGTGTCCTCGGGAACGCTTACGCCAGCCTTCTTAGCGATGAACTGAACGCTCTGGCCCACAACATCACCAGCGATGTGACCGTCCTCGAAGATAGCGTTAACAACCTTGTCGCGGTCAGCATCAGCGATGAAGAATGCACCGTTCTTCTTGAATGCGTCGAAGACTTCGTTCTTCTTCTCCTTGGGATAGATGAAGCTCTGCTCGCCTGAGCAGATGATACCGTTGTCGAAGATACGGCCGGTGATGATGGTCTTAGCCGCCTTGTCGAAGTCGATTTCGCGGTCCATGATAACCTGTACGTTACCCGCACCTACACCGTAGGAAGGCTTACCTGAAGAGTAGGCGGCCTTCACCATGCCCATACCGCCGGTAGCGAGTACTACGTCGCAGCTCTTCATGAGCTCCTGGGTAGCGTCAATCGAAGGCTCGCTGATAATCTGTACCAGGTTTTCTGGGCAACCGAGCTTCTTCAGCTCCTCGTTGATCAGTGCGATCGTGTGGCCAGAGCAACCCTTCGATCGGGGGTGCGGGGCAACGATGATGGCATTCTTGCACTTGAGCGAGAACATGCACTTGGACATGGGGGTCACGATGGGGTTGGTCGTCGGGGTGATGGCCGCCACTACGCCTACTGGCTTGAAGTAGGTCTGCAGCTCGGTCACGGGGTCAACCTCTACGAGGCCCATGGAGGGCTTACCCTTGAGGTCGTACCATATACCCTTGGACTTGCCCTTGTTCTTGGCTACTTTGTCCTCGTATACACCCATGCGGGTCTCTTCTACGGCTTCCTTGGCCAGCATCTCGGCGTTGTCGAATACCACCTTGGCGATGGCGCGAACTACCTCGTCGGTGCGTGCCTGATCGAACTCCTTCTCGAAGATAGCCTGGGCCACGCGGGCCTTTTCTACCATTTCTGAAACTAGACTCATCGTTGTTCCTGTTATTTATTGTTGTTGTTGCGTTTTGAATCTCCTAGTATAGGGCTTTGTAGATGTCGCGAATCTCGTCGCGCGATAGCTCTACGTAGTTGTTGTTGAGGAGGCGTTGCTGGGTCTCGATAACCTTGTCTGCAAACTCCTCAATCTCTACCTCCTTCATGCCGTACTCACGCAGTGGCTTCTTCTCCAAGAGCTTGCCCAGAAGGGTGTCTAGCTCCTTGTATACATCCTTCACGTCGCAACCTAGCTCGCGGGCCATGATACGGTTGGCCTCCTCGATAGAGCCCTTGGGCTGCTTGGCCTGGTATACCTCAAATACCTTGGTGAAGAAGAGGAAGTTGCTCTCGCCGTGGGGTACGTGGTAGGTGCCGCCCATGGGGTATGAGAGGGCATGTACTGCGCCTACACCGGTGTTACCAAAGGCGATACCGGCAAAGTTTGATGCCATGCTCATCTCGAGGAAGTACTTCTTGCGCTCCTCCTCGCCCTTCTCGGCAACAGCCTTGAAGACCTTGATTATCATCTCGATGGCCACCTTTGCGTATACCTCCGTGTAGGGGTTGGACTTGGGGGCTACGAGCGACTCTACAGCATGGATAAGTGCATCAATCGAGCTGGCAGCGTAGAAACGGAAGGGAAGACCCGTGAGTAGTTCCGGAATGAGTACAGCTGCATCTGCCAGTAGCTCGTCGTCTGCCAGACCCTTCTTCGTACCCTTGCTGATGAGCTCTGCGATGGAGATGTTGGTCACTTCGCTACCGGTACCGCAGGTCGTGGGGATGATAACTAGCCCTTTGTCCTTCTTGATGGGAATCGTACGTTCGAAGGCATCTACCACATCATTCACACCTGCGAGGCAGAAGAGCTTGGCGCTGTCGATTACGGTACCACCACCGATGGCGATGACACGGTCGTACTCAAACTTCTTCACGTCTGCCAGCATGGCGTTCATCATCTTGTCGGAAGGCTCGCCTGAACCGTACTTCTCCTGGAAGATGAAGTGGCACTTGGTGTTGGCAGCCTTCATGTACGGCTCGTAGATAAACTCGTTGGTGATCACCAGGTCTTTCTCGCCCAGCTTGAACTCCGCTGCGAATTCGGCGAAGTTATCGAACTGGTGGATTGAAGGCCTCAATTTGAAGAGTTGCATAGTATGTCTTTGTTGATTATGGTTACTTTGCTAGAAGCGCTTCTTAAACTCCTCCTGCAGAGCAGGACGGAAGTCCGGGTGGGCAATGCTAATAAGTTCCTGTGCACGCTGTTTGAGCGTCTTACCCCACAGGTGGGCAATACCGTACTCGGTTACTACGTAGTCAACGTCATTACGCGAGGTGGTTACTGCGGCTCCTTCATCAAGGAATGGCGTTATGCGTGACACCTTGCCCTTGGCGGCTGTGGAAGGCATGGCCATCACAGAGAGACCGCCGCCCATTCTGGCGCCGCGAACGTAGTCTACCTGGCCACCTACGCCGCTGAATTGGCGAAGGCCCATGCTCTCGGAGCCAACCTGCCCCATAAGGTCAATCTGTAGGCAGGAGTTTATGGACACCATGTTGTTGTTCTGCATGATGATCCTGGGATCATTCACATAGCTACAGGGGAACATGAGCACATCGGGGTTGTTGTCTACGAAGTCGTAAAGCTTCTTTCCACCCATGAGGAAAGTCGCCACCATCTTACCCTTGTGGAGGGTCTTCTGGCTACCGTCGATTACGCCGGCGTTCACTAGGTCTACGACACCGTCAGCGAACATCTCAGTATGTATCCCGAGGTGCTTCTTGTCGGTCAGCTGCTGCAGTACAGCGTCCGGTATGGAACCGATGCCTAGCTGTAGGGTATCACCATCCTTTACGAGCTCGGCGCAGAACTGACCAATCTTCGTTTCCACCTCGCCGATCTTGGGTGCGGGCAGCTCAAAGAGCGGGTGTGAAGTTTCTACGATATGGTCAATTTCTGATACGTGGATGAGGTTATCGCCTCCAGCAATGAAGGGCATCTGGTCGTTGGCCTCTGCGATGACCACCTTCGCCGCCTTGCATGCGGGGTTGGTATAGTCGCAGGACACGCCGAAGGAGCAGTAGCCTTCCTCGTTGGGGCGTGTAACTGTTACCAGGGCTACGTCTACTGGCATGGGCCCCTCGTTGAATAGGCGAGGAACCTCGTGGAAGAAGCAGGTGGTGAAATCGCCACGCTTCTCCTCGATGCACTTACGGGCATTGGGAGCCACGAATAGCGCATTATGGCGGAAGTGCTTCTCCATACCTGGCGCCATGTACGATCCCTCGTTGAGGGTAAACATGGAGACCACCTCCACATCGTGGTAGTTCTCCTTGGAGGCCAGCATAGCCTCTAGGGTATCAATCGGTACGCCAGCTGCATGCCCCAGCACCACGCGGTCGCCGCTCTTGATGTGGGTTATCGCCTCGCTGGCCGTGCACAATTTGCTTTTGTAATCCTGCCCGCTATACATATTCCTACTGATTTTTATTCTACAATGCGAAGTTAAGTAAAAGCCGAGGCGCAAACAATTCCTTTGTCTACGCCTCGGCAAATATACTATATTTCGGCTAGCTTCTACGTCTTAAGACTGGAAAAGCGCTATTTTTTTCGCCTACTTGTCATCGCGGATACGGGCAATAACCTTAGCCAGCTCCTTCTTGCCCTGGATGTTGCCCTGGCGAGCAATCATAATACGCTGAGCCTGAGGCGAACCAGCCCCGTGCATAGACTCCGTACGGTAGCCTACAGAAGCAGTACCAAGGGTCATGTTCTCTATCAGGCGGAGCACCTTGATACGGTCAACCGTCGGCACGCTGTCCACGCCACGGATGTACTTCTCAACGTACTTGCCAACGATTGGGCTACGGAAGTCTTGCTCGGATGGCATGGTTACCATGATACCACCAGCGATGTCCTCAGCCAGACGTGCAATTTCGTAGGGGAAGCGGGTCACGTTCTGCTTGCAGACATTGGCCAGCAGCAAGTCAATCTGGTAGTTGCCGGCTGGCATCTTTACACCCTCAGCCGAGCAGGCGATACCGCAGGCGAAAAGGGTCTCATTGAGGTGCGTCATCTCGATGAGCTTGTCCTTGATGTGGCTAGCCTTGGCCGCACCGTTGTAGTCGGCGGCCAGAGCAGCAGCACCAATTAGAACGTCACCCACGCCCACCTTGCAACCGCCGTAGGACTGGCGGTGGTAGCCGGCGAAACGCTCTACCATCATGCCGGCGAAGTCGTACTCCTCGCAGAGGAAGACACGCTCCCATGGTACGAATACGTCGTCGAAGATTACCAGTGCCTCATGGCCACCAAATACGGCGTTACCCGTGTCGATCTTCGTGTTACCTTCGAACTCCTCGAGCTTACGAGCGTCGCAGGACTGGCGACCGTAAATCATGAAGATGCCCTCGGCATCGGTCGGGATGGCAAAGGATACAGCGTAGGCCTTGTCTTCCTCCTTCATGGCGATGGTAGGCATAATTAGGTGCTCGTGCGAGTTTACAGCACCGGTCTGGTGCGCCTTCGCACCGCGTACCACGATACCCTTGTCGTTTTTCTCAACGATGTGTACGTACATATCTGGATCGGTCTGCTTCGAGGGTGAGAGACCACGGTCACCCTTCGGGTCGGTCATGGCGCCATCAACCGTCCAGTCGTTCTCCTGTACCAGCTTCAGGTACTCTACGAAACGCTTGTGATACTCCGTGCCGTGCTTCTGGTCGCACTCGAAGGTGGTGGAGAAGATGGCATTGAATGCATCCATACCCACGCAACGCTGGAAGCAAGCCGCAGTCTTCTGACCCAGCAGACGCTGCATCTTCACCTTGTTCACCAGATCCTGAGTATTCTGGTGCAGGTGGCAGAAACGGTTGATGCGCTTGCCTGTCAGGTTCGATACGGCCGTCATCACGTCCTGGTACTCCGGCATCTCGGCCAGCTTGTACGTCATGGCCACAGAGTTCATGGAAGGACGGATAATCGGGTGATCTACCGGGTTCTCGATGAGCTTACCGAATAGATAAACCTTGATGTTCATTTTACGTAGGCTCTCTACGTATTGCTCGCTTGTCATCATGGCTG
>PDRH01000012.1 GCA_002748015.1 Bacteroidota bacterium
CCGCTTTCGTGCCTCGGCTACGTGCTTGACGCGTACACGTCAGAGTTCTCGAGCGTGCCGGGGGTTGAGTTCAGCGACGGCAAGGAGCGGCAGAGCGACGGGTCAGAGAGGGACGAGCGGTACGACCTGATCCAGTCACAGCTCGAGAAGACACTCACAGAGCTGGCCAAGCACATGGATGAACAGGAGCACGAACAGCAGCACCAGCAGGCAGGACAGGGCCTCGTGGTCCAGGAGCAGGCGGCCGCGGAGGCGCAGGTGTCTGAAGCTCCTGCGGCGGTTCCTTCCTCCTCTTCGCCGGAGGCTAAGGCTAGCGCGAAGATAGACCGTGCTATGGATAAGGTGATGGCCATGCAGCTACGTTTGGAGGCCTCTAAGCAGATGATTAGCGAGGGCGATCACATGCAGGAAGAGGGTGGAGACCTCTACAAGACCCGCCGTCGTAACCTTCGGATGGCGCAGAAGGCCTATGAGCGTAGCCTCAGGGAGTTGACCCGTAAGGCGGAGAGGGCGGAGAAGGATGAACGCCGCTATATCAAGGGGCAAATTCGCGAGCTGAAGGCCAGCTACCGTGAGCAGGTTCGTGAGCTTAAGGGGCTTGTGAAGGAGGGTGAGAAGAAGCTCAAGAAGGGGCATAAGCTCGAGGATAAGGGGGAGAAGAAGTATAAGGCGGCCAAGAAGAAGCTCAAGAAGGCCAAGCGTAAAGAGAAGGATGTGCGAGAGAAGGAGCGTGAGAAGGCGGAGCGTCGTGCAGAGAAGGCCAAGCGCAAGGAGCAACGCGAGCGGGAGAAGGAGCAGAAGCGCCGGGAGCGTGAAGAGCGCAAACGTGAGCGCGAAAGGAAGCGCCTAGAGCTGCAGCGTGAGCGCGAAAGGGCCGCCATGGAAAAGGGTCAGGTGGAGGCGGTGCAGAGCAGTGAGCAAGCCTCAGAGGAGTAGCCTGGAGCAAATTGCTGGGCAGGGCTAGGGTAGTTGCTTTTGCGGATGAGTCTGCATTTCGCCGCAGTGCTACTGGTTTTGAGGGCTGGTAATCTGCAAAACGGTAATCCATCCTGGGCTATACTGCGAGCTTCCCGAAAATAGTTTACCTTTGCATCCGGTGCGCACTATGCGTCCGCATATAGCAAAACTAGAGAGTTATGGCATTGTTTACGCTTTTGCAGGTTCAGGTAGAGGGGGCGACGGCGCCCGTGGCGACTGAGGTTAAGCTCAGCCTTTGGAGCATGGCTCTGAAGGGAGGCTGGCTCATGGTTCCCCTCCTCATCCTCTGGGTGGTAGGCCTCTACATATTCTTCGAGCGATTTCTCCAGATCCGGAAAGCTTCACGGGTGGATAAGAACTTCATGAACCAGATCAAGGAGTTCATCATGGAGGGGAAGATAGAGGCGGCGCGTAATGCTTGCATCGCCGTGAATACGCCTGTTGCCAACATGATACTCAAGGGTATAGAGCGTATTGGTAGACCTATGCAGGATTTGACTACGGCCGTGGAGAACGTGGGCAACATAGAGGTGGCCAAGCTAGAGAAGGGCTTGCCTATGCTTGCAACCATAGCGGGGGGAGCACCCATGGTCGGCTTCCTCGGCACGGTAATCGGTATGATCCAGGCCTTCTACGATATGAGCATGGCCGGCAATAACATAGATGTAGGCCTTCTTTCCAACGGGATATACACCGCGATGGTAACGACCGTAGCCGGTCTGATAGTGGGTATAATGGCCTACTTCGCCTACAACTACCTTGTGGCCCGCGTGGCGAGGGTAGTCTTCTCCATGGAGGCGCATACCATGGAGTTCATGGATCTGCTCAATGAGCCGCTTGCCTAGCTGGAGGACTACAGATGAAGCTCAAACGTAGCACAAGGGTAGAGCCCAATTTCCAGATGTCCTCCATGACGGACATCGTCTTCCTTCTCCTTATATTCTTCATGGTTACCTCCACGCTCATCAGTCCCAATGCGCTCAAGCTCCTTCTGCCTCGGAGCAATAGCCAGACGGCAGCCAAGCCGATTACTACTGTTAGCATTACAGAGGACGGAAAGTATTTCGTGGAGCAGACCCCTCTCCAGCTCTCCATGCTCGAGCCTTTCCTTCAGCAGCGGCTCGCAAATGAGGAGGATCCTACCATCTCTTTACATGCGGACAGGAGCGTCCCGATAGAGGAGGTCGTCAAGGTTATGAATATCGCCAAGGATAACCATTTTAAGCTCATCCTGGCGACTTCACCACTAGAGAAATAGCCTTGAGCTAGCCCCAGTATGAGAGGGGTGGAAGTGTAAGGTTTTCGCAAACTATTAGCGAGGAAGGATTAGAACCCAGTGTCTGCAAAGTACCAGTGGAAAGATACAAACCCTCGAACCAGGCTGAAGGCGGCCGTGGCTACGCTTGTCGTGCAGCTTCTCCTCCTGATTTTCCTGCTCGTGCTTGGCTTTGTTACCCCTCTGCCCTTGCCAGCGGAGGAGGGAATTGCGGTGAGCTTCGGTAGCGAGGAGGCCGGGCAGAACTCTTCGCCCATGCGCTCCGCTCCCCCGGCTCCGAGTCGTCCTTCCCCCCCTGAGGAGAGCGTCGCTCCTGATGCCCCTGAGCAGAATATGACGCAGGATTTTGAGGATGCGCCGGCCGTTAGTGCACCCGAACAGCCTCAGGAGCCACGTCAGCGTAAGAAGCCCCAAAAGCCAGAGAAGCCCCGTAAGCCTCAGGAAAAACGATCACCAAAGCATAGCCCTCCCAAGCCTAAGGCTCCAGAGCGACAGGTGGACGAGGAAAGCCTCTTTCCCGGTGATGCTAGCGATGCGCCTGCTGAGGGCAAGGGGGCTGGTAGCGGAGGGAAACAGGGTAATCAGGGAACGCCAGAAGGGCAGGGGCTGGGTGCTAGTGCGGGGGGTGGTGGTGGCCAGGGGTCGCAGGGAACAGGCCGTGGTGCAGGAGGAGGCGGGGTGAGCTATAGCCTTGGTGGTAGAGGGGCGCTAGTTCTACCACGCCCGGAGTACAAGTCCCAGCGTAGCGGCAAGGTGATCGTAAAGGTTTGGGTTGATCGGCAGGGGAGAGTTACCCGTGCTGAGGCAGGTGTTGCGGGTAGCACGACTTTTGACCCAGCACTTCTAAAAGCCGCCGAGCGAGCGGCAAGGGAATCGCGCTTTGATGTGGATGGTAATGCCCCAGCTAACCAGATAGGTACCATCGCATACATATTCCGTCTGCAGCAGTAGCCATTGAGCATGTCGAAAAAAGCAAAGAGGAAGTACTACGTAGTTTGGGCGGGTCATAGGCCTGGCATATACGATACCTGGGCGGAGTGCAAACTCCAGGTTGAGGAGTTCACCGGTGCAAAATTCCGTGGTTTCGAGAGCCTTGAGGAGGCTGAGCGCGCCTTCGAGCAGCCCTTTGAGCAGAGCCGCAAGCCGAGCGAAAAGAAGCCTAAGGGAGACGTGGGTACTCCGGTTTACCCCTCGCTCTCCGTAGATGCGGCGTGCAATATGCGTACGGGACGAATGGAGTACAGGGGGGTTGACACCTGCACTGGGAAGGTGGTTTTCTCGCAGGGACCCTTCGAGGCCACCACCAATAACGTAGGGGAGTTCCTGGCCCTTGTGCATGCTCTTGCACTTCTTAATAGTAGCGACAATCCCGAGCACAGGAACACGCCGATTTACTCCGACTCTCGAACCGCCATGGCCTGGGTGCGTAAGAAGCATGCCAATACCACGATGCCCCCCAACGAGCGGAACGCCTATCTGCGCCAGCTCATCATGCGTGCCGAGGCCTGGCTACGCGATAACCGATTTGCTAACCCCATACTAAAATGGGAGACGCGCCACTGGGGGGAAATACCTGCTGACTACGGGCGTAAGTAATGGCAACAGACAGCTCAATGGGGAATAAGGGTAAGGCGAGCTCCATCCGCCTATGGTGGCAGCTCCCCCTCCTGCTCGGGTGGCGGCGGGAGAAGGGTGGACGTATATCCCAGACGTACATACTCATAGCCATTATTGCCGTTGCACTTAGCATTGCGGCCATGGTGCTCTCCATCGCAGTGGGGAAGGGGTTTCAGGAGGCCATACGGCATCGACTCGTGGGCTTCGTCGGTGATATCCAGATCCTACGTCTGGACACCAACACCAGTTTTGAGCAGAAGCCCATGTTTCGCTCCAGCCTCAATCCGGAGGACATTGCTGGTATAGAAGGGGTGACAGGTGTTTCTACCTTCGCCATCAAGCCCGGCATTATCAAGACCAAGGGCGACATGCAGGGATGCGTGTTAAGGGGGGTGGATGGCGCGCGCGACCTTCAGTTCTTCGAGGAGTTCCTCGTCAGGGGGCATCTTCCGCGCTTCGATGATAGCACGGCCTCCAGCGAGGTACTTGTCTCCGAGCGGATAGCCCTTGCCCTGCACCTGGATACCGCCCAAAAGCTAACGGTCTACTTCGTGGAGCAACCTCCACGGGTTCGCCGTTTCACCATAGCGGGCATCTATAGCACTAGCTTCAAGGATTTCGACGAGCGCTTCGTCATGGCCGACATGCGCCATGTTCAGCGTTTAAACGGTTGGACAGCCGACCAGGTTGGGGGCTATGAAATACATATCGATGAGCCTAGGCACATCGACCGTGTCTACCAGCAGGTGCAGGACATTGCGGCCTTTCGCCTACAGCGTGATGGCACTGCTCTCAAGGTGGAGGACATTCGCCAGCAGTACCCCTCGCTCTTCAGCTGGCTCAGCCTGCTGGATATGAACATTCTGGTTCTCCTCATGCTCATGGCGGCTGTGGCATGCGTTAACATGGTAACTGCCATGCTTATACTTATCCTTGAGCAGACCAAGACCATAGGGCTCCTCAAGGCCATGGGGGCGACCCAGGGCAAGCTGGCGGGCATCTACCTCATCAAGGCTTCACGCATCCTCCTCTGGGGGCTTGGCGTGGGTAACCTTCTGGCCCTGCTTATCTACCATTCGCAGCGCCTGTGGCATTGGGCTAAGCTAAACCCCGTTGAATACTACGTGGATTATGTCCCCATGCACATCTCCGTGGGCTTGTGGCTTGCCGTCAACGTCTGCACCATGGTGTTGATACTTACCCTGCTCCTTCTGCCGGTCCGCCTCATTGGGCGGGTAAGCCCGAGCGAGACTATAGCTAGCCGGTAGGGTAGGAGGCTAGGGGTGGCGTTGCGCCAGCTAATGTTGGGTGCGGTGTGGCACTTGCAACTTGTTCTTCACAGGGAGAGGTCTTCTGCGATAGCAGTGGGGTTCTGCAGGGCAAAAATAGTTGCGTAAAACTAGCTTGAGGAGTTTGTTACTGGCGAGGATTAAGGGTAGTATTCTGCATAGAACTTCGGGAATTCAATTGCAGCGTCTGCCATAGAGGCCCCTCTTGCCCAGCGATCGAAGAGAAGCGCCTTTATCCCTTCGGGGACGCCATCATCTGGCATGAGCCTATCCACCCCGTAAGCCCGGTACTCATCAATATGGTAGGAATGGGTTAGCCCCTGCATCAGTTCGCTAACCCATACGCTTTCATAGAACCAGAGCATGTTCTCGTTCTGGTTCTCCCCATTCTCGCCCACCGGAAATGGGGAGTTCTCCTCCCCCTTGTAGTATCGGCAGAACCCGATTAGCTCCTCCCTTGTGTATTCCTTCGTTTCATCAAACTGCATGGCGTAATTCCCTTCCTTTAGTTCATGTATGTTGAGGTGAATAAGTCCTGTATCGCTCGTATATAATCCTGTAGCCAAGCCCACTTCGGTTTATCGTAATTCGCTACTTCAGGCATGCGGCAAGCCCCTATGCTTACGGGCAGCCTGCGTCCCATTGCGCCGAATAGGGGAAGTAGTCGAGTATTCTAGAGGGATAAAGGTAGCACTTTCCGGGGAGGTGTGCAAACCTATTTTAGCGGGTAGATTTGGTAGTTCCGAACGCTTTGTATACCTTTGCACCGCATTTGGGAGAAGGATGGCGGGGGAGTTCTAGGTGAGGTGGGTGAGTGGCTTAAACCAGCAGTTTGCTAAACTGCCGTACCTGGTAACGGGTACCGGGGGTTCGAATCCCCCCCTCACCGCTTAGGGCTACTCGGGGTATAGCGCAGTCCGGTTAGCGCATCTGCTTTGGGAGCAGAGGGTCGCAGGTTCGAATCCTGCTACCCCGACGCAGAAGGGCCAGGGAGTGCCGAGGTCCGCAATGCTACTAGGAACGAGGAAGAGGGCTAGCCCCGCTATCCGAGTTCCTTTTTTCGTATTCACTCGCTACGTACGCAAGATTTACCGAGATATGAACACCGTCAAGCCACTACCCTTTGCCTTCCTCGTGCTGGCCGCTGCAAGCCTCCTCGAGCTGGCCTGCGTCCCCGCCCGTGAGCATCGAAAGCTAGACCAGAAGTACGAGCAGCTAAGGGGGCATGCCGATAGCCTTCGTCGGCAGAATGACACCCTTTCGATAAGGGTGCGGGAGTCCGAGAGCATTCAGGCCAGCCAGCGCGAAAGGCTCGACTCGCTTATGGCTGATAGCCTCCGTAGCAGCGCCGAGCTACATCGTCTGCAGGAGGCGCTAGTCAGCTCGCGCCGCG
>PDRH01000013.1 GCA_002748015.1 Bacteroidota bacterium
CTATTCTCGATAGGTTCGACACGCTATGCAGCTCGATTAGCGATGGGCTACCTGGGGAGATAGCGCTGCGCCGGAAGCAGTACGAGTACTATAGGGATCTGCTGCTGGGGTTCGAGCGGGAATAGGGGGTGGTGCGCGGGTATGGCGGGGGTAGGGTGGGTGCCGTGTGGGGAGGGTAGCCGTGGTATCCGCCGGAGGCTGGCGCGTGTTCCCCACCGCGGCGTTACGGGGGTAGGTGGGCTATTCGTTTTCTATTCGCTTTTGCTCGCTGTAGATATCCTTGAGCTGTTCCATTAGGGGAGGTAGACGGTGTTCCACAACATCCCAAATTATATCGAAGTCTAGCCCAAAGTAATCATGCGCTAGTATATCCCGAAGGCCACACATCTCGCGCCAAGGGATGTTATCGTACTGCGCTTTTAGCTCTTCTCCAACACCTTTTGCTGCCTCGCCAAGGATTTGGAGTCGGTAGCATACCATGTCCTGTAAACCGATATGCTGCTCCATATCCGCCCGCTGCTTACCAGCAGTGTACTCCTTTAGCAGTCCTATGGAGTAAATCATATCGTACAGGCATTGTAGCTCCGTGCGCCTAACCATATAGCCTCATTTCTTCTCCCAGTATGTATTTTCTCAGGTGGGGCTTGATACTCCTGTAGCATACGAGGTCGACTGAGCGCCCGAGCAGGTCCTCTAGCTCGTACTTCAGGGCAAGGTAGTCGAAGGCATCGTAGCCGGGTGGTAGCTCTATGAGTATGTCGATGTCGCTACTCGGTGTCTGCTCGCCCCGTACGTAGGAACCGAACAGCCCAGCCCGCTTGACGCCGTGCGTTTTGAGGCATTGGGATACGCAGGTTGCGATATGCTGCAGGTTCATGGTCGTACGCATTGTGCCTGGTGACTAGTCCTTTGCAAAGTTAATCATTTTCGTTGCGTTTGCAACTGGCGTTGTTCTCCTTGGATAGTCCGTTTTCCCATCGCATCGTGCTGGTAGATCGTCGTATTTTTAGTATCTTTGTACTCGTGCCACAATACTAGGTGGCTATGCCCTTTGCCGCTGATTGCAAGGGGTTTATCTAACCATAAAAAGGGAGGTCCTCATGGCGCAGTACAAGCCCATAGCGGAGTCGAACGGTTTTATAGTTCTGGATGCCAACGCGCAGGTGGGTGCGCTGAGCGAGCCGGCCGCAGGCTACCAGACGGAGGAGGGGCTGGAGATGGAGTTCATCGCCGACCTGCGTAACCAGGGCTATGAGTACTGCGCGGAGCTGAAGACGCCCGATGCCCTGCTGGACAACGCCCGGGTGCAGCTGGGACGACTCAACGGGGTTACCTTCACCGATGGGGAGTGGGCGCGCTTTCTGGATGAGTTCCTGGACTGCAAGGGGGATGGGCTGGTGGCGAAGGCGCAGAAGATTCACCGGAACTACATCCACGACTTCGAGTTTGACGATGGGCGTAGGCAGAATATCTACCTGGTGGACCATCAGGAGGTGCTGCACAACCGGGTGCAGGTGATCAACCAGTTCTCGCAGGCGGGGCGGCATGCGAACCGCTACGATGTTACGATACTGGTCAACGGCCTGCCGCTGGTGCAGGTGGAGCTGAAGCGGCGTGGGGTGGACATCCGCGAGGCGTTCAACCAGGTGCACCGCTACAGCAAGGAGAGCTTCAACGGGGAGCATTCGCTCTTCAAGTACATCCAGCTGTTCGTGATCTCGAATGGTACGTACTCGCGCTACTTCGCCAATACGACCAAGCGCAATCGGGATAGCTACGACTTCACGATGACCTGGGCGCATGCTGACAACAAGCCAATTCACGACCTGAAGGATTTCACGGCCTCCTTCTTCCATAAGAACACCCTGCTGCAGGTGCTGCTGAAGTACTCGGTGCTGGACACGAGCGATACGCTGCTGGTGATGCGCCCCTACCAGATCGCGGCGACGGAGCGCATCCTGTGGAAGATACGTAGCGCACACGAGGCCAAGCAGTGGAGCACGCCGGCCGGGGGCGGGTACATCTGGCACACGACGGGGTCGGGGAAGACGCTCACGAGCTTCAAGGCGGCGCTGCTGGCCACGAGGATAGATTTCATCGAAAAGGTATTCTTCGTGGTGGACCGCAAGGACCTGGACTACCAGACCATGAAGGAGTACCAGCGCTTTTCGCCCGATAGCGTGAATGGTTCGGCCGATACGGCGGGTCTCAAGCGCAACATTGCCAAGAAGGACAACAAGATCATCGTCACGACCATCCAGAAGCTGAACAAGCTGATGAAGAGCGAGAGCAACCTGCCGATATTCGATAGGGAGGTGGTGTTCATCTTCGACGAGGCGCACCGCTCGCAGTTCGGGGAGGCGCAGAGGAACCTGCGGCGCAAGTTCAAGAAGTACTACCAGTTCGGCTTTACGGGCACGCCGATCTTCGCGGAGAATGCGATAGGCACGGAGACGACGGCCGATGTGTTCGGCAAGGAGCTGCATGCCTACGTCATAACGCATGCCATCCGGGACGAGAAGGTGCTGAAGTTCAAGGTGGACTACAACGATGTGCGCCCGCATTTCCGGGCGATAGAGGGTGAGCAGGACGAGGAGAAGCTGAGCGCGGCGGAGAATAAGAAGCTGCTGCTGCATCCCGGGCGTATCCGTGAGGTCTCGCAGTACATCCTGAGCAATTTCCGGCGCAAGACGCACCGTACGCAGGGGGGCAGGGGGTTCAACGCGATGTTCGCGGTGAGCAGCATCGAGGCGGCCAAGCTCTACTACCAGGAGCTTAAAAGCCTGCAGGCGGGTAGCGAGCATCCGCTGAAGATCGCGACGATATTCTCCTACGCAGCGAACGAGGAGCAGCATGCGATAGGGGATATAGCCGATGAGCAGTTTGAGGTCTCGGCGATGGACCTGAGCGCGAAGGAGTTCCTGGAGCGGGCGGTAGCTGACTACAATGCGATGTTCGGGACGAGCTATGGGGGGGATGGTCAGTGGTTCCAGAACTACTACCGGGATGTGGCCATGCGGGTGAAGGATCGGGAGGTGGATCTGCTGATCGTGGTGGGTATGTTCCTGACCGGCTTCGATGCGCCGACGCTGAACACGCTCTTCGTGGACAAGAACCTCCGCTACCACGGGCTGATGCAGGCCTTCTCGCGCACGAACCGCATCTACGATAAGAGCAAGACCTTCGGGAACATCGTTACCTTCCGCAACCTGGAGGAGGCGACCAAGGCGGCGATAGCCCGCTTCGGGGAGCAGGGGACGCGGGATGTGCTGCTGGAGAAGAGCTACCGGGAGTACCTGGAGGGTTTCCGCGACATCATCAGCGGGCTGGAGTGCCGTGGCTACATCGAGGTGGTGAAGGACCTGCGGGAGTGCTTCCCGGAGCCGACGGAGATAAAGACCACGGCGGAGAAGAAGGAGTTCATCCGTGTGTTCGGCGAGTACCTGCGGATAGAGAACATCCTGCAGAACTTCGATGAGTACCACCACCTGAAGGAGCTGCAGAAGATAGACCCGACGGATGGGGATGCGCTGGCGGCCTTCAAGGAGCGGTTCTTCCTGGAGGATAAGGACATCGCGGCCATGCGTGGCATCGACGTGCTGCCCGAGCGGCTGGTGCAGGACTACCGTTCGACCTACAGCGATATCCGGGAGTGGTACAAGAATATGCAGGAGGGCGAGGAGGTGGAGGAGGCGCTCGTGGACTGGGACGATGTGGTGTTCGAGGTGGAGCTGCTGAAGTCGCAGGAGATCGACCTGGACTACATCCTGGCGCTGCTGCTGGAGTACCACCGGGAGCGGTGGAGTAGGGAGGCACTCGTTGAGGAGGTTCGTCGCCTGGTGCGCTCGAGCGTGGATACTCGGGCCAAGGAGGAGCTGGTAGTGGACTTCATCGACCAGGTGGACTTCGGCACTATCGACGATAGGGCGGGGGTGATCGAGGCCTTCTTCCTCTATGCGCAGGAGCGGATGCAGGCGGAGGTGGAGGTGCTGATAGCTGAGGAGAACCTTGTGTCCGAACGGGCGAAGCGTTACATCCGTTTATCGCTGAAGCGGGGCTTTGCGAGCGAGAACGGTACAGACCTTAAGGAGCTTATGCCGAGGATGAGCCCGCTGGACCCGAAGTTTCTGCCGATGAAGCGTAGGGTTTACGGCCGGATAGTAGCGATGATAGAGAAGTACAAGGGCGTGGGTGGCGAGCTGTAGCCAAAGGTTGTCGCAGGGCTGGTTGGGTGGGGGAGCGTCCGAAATGCCCAGAGTTCGGGGAATTTGCTAACTTTGCCAATCGTACGAATTAAGCGGCGCAATGGATATGAGGAAACAAGGATTTTTACTACTGGCCGGAGTGGCCCTTTCACTCGCGGCCTGCAATGGCAATGATATGAAGCAGCAGGCAATAGACCCCGCGGATCTGAACACGACTGTAGCCCCAGGGGACGATTTCTACGAGTACTCCAACGGGGGCTGGATAGCCAAGGCGGAGATTCCAGCGGATAGGGCGCGCTTCGGGGCGTTTGACGTGCTGCAGGAGGAAACGCAGGAGCGGGTCAAGGAGCTACTCTTCGCTGCGGCTGATAAGCAGGGGGATACCACCAGCATGGAGTGGCTGCAGATCGGGGATTTCTTCCGCTCCGGCATGGATACCACGGCCATAGAGGAGGCCGGGATAAGTCCCATAGCCCCAGATTTGCAGATAATCAGCGGGCTGCAGGCGCCGGAGGATATCGTACGAGAGATTGCCCGCGAGCGGTCCATCGGCGGGAGCGACCCCTTCTACGTAACGGTGGAGCAGGATAGCAAGAACGCCACGGAGATGATCCTCTCCTTCTACCAGTCCGGACTGGGTATGCCGGATCGCTCGTACTACTTCAACGAGGATGAGCGGTCGCAGGAGCTGCGGCAGGCCTACGTGCAGATGATAGACACGCTCTTCCAGCTCATGGGGAGGGATGAGGAGCAGTCCAGCGCCATTGCTACGGATATTCTCGCCCTGGAGACCAAGCTGGCCGAGCCGTCGCTAACCCGCCTTCAGTACCGCGACCCACATCTGGTATACAACAAGCTATCGGCCAAGGAGCTTTCCGCGCTGACCCCCAACATCGACTGGGATAGCTACTTCCTCAACCTCGGGGTGGATAAACCGGACACCATGCTGGTTGACAACCCGAAGTTCCTCAAGGCTCTGAGTAGCCTGCTGGTGTCCGAGCCAATCAACGTGTGGAAGGACTACCTGACCCTTCACTACGTGCTGGCGTACGCTGGTAGCCTGAGTACGCCCTTTGAGGATGCATCCTTCGCCTTCTACGGTACGGCGCTCACGGGGCAGCAGGAGATGCGCCCCCGCTGGAAGCGTGTTGCCGGGATGACGCAACGCTTTCTGGGGGAGGCTATTGGTAAGTTCTACGTCGAGAAGTACTTCCCCGCGGCGGCCAAGGAGAAGATGCTGGAGCTGGTGGAGAACCTCCGTACGGCCTATGCTGTTCGGCTCGGGTCGCTGGAGTGGATGAGCGAGGAGACCAAGAAGAAGGCCCAGGAGAAGCTGGCAGCCATGGTGGTCAAGATTGGCTACCCGGACCAGTGGCGTGACTACATGGACCTTATGGTAGTGCCGGAGAGCTATGCTTTCAACGTACGCAATGGCTACACCTTCCAGTTCAACTATACGATGTCCAAGCTAGGGCAGCCGGTCGACCGCACTGAGTGGCACATGACCCCTCAGACGATCAATGCGTACTATAGCCCGACGATGAACGAGATAGTTTTCCCGGCGGGCATCCTGCAACCGCCCTTCTTCGATATGGAGGCGGACGATGCCGTCAACTACGGGGCGATTGGCGTGGTAATAGCCCACGAGATGACCCACGGCTTCGACGACCAGGGGCGTAAGTACAATAAGGACGGTAACCTCCAGGACTGGTGGACGGCTGAGGATGCGGAGCGCTTCAATGCTGAGTGCCAGCTGCTGGTGGAGGAGTTTGATGCCTTCGAGCTGCTGGAGGGGCAGCATGTGGACGGCAAGCTAACTCTCGGGGAGAACCTCGCCGACTTCGGTGGCCTGGTGATTTCCATGGCGGCCTTTAAGCATCAGCTGGCCAACGTCAAGGCGGAGGCCGCAAAGGAAATCGACGGTTTTCTGCCCCTGCAACGCTTCTTCCTGGCCTACTCCAAGGTCTGGCGCAATAAGTCCACGGAGGAGGATCAGCTGCGTAGGCTCAAGGAGGATGTCCACTCCCCGGGCAAGTTCCGTGTGGATGGGGCGGTGTACAACATCCCTGAGTTCTACCAGGCCTTCGAGGTGAGCGAGCAGTCGCCCTACTACCGTCCGGAGGATAAGCGCCCCTCCATCTGGTAGGGCCGACAAACCGTATATACTGAGCCAATGAAGAAGTTCGCGTTGTCGCTTTTGTTGCTCTTTGGGGCTTCCCTGCTGTGGATCCCCCTTCGGGCGGAGGGAGTTGTAGATGCTCCGCGGGTAGTGGTGGCCGGTAAGCAGTACTGGGTGCACACGGTGGTGAAGGATGA
>PDRH01000014.1 GCA_002748015.1 Bacteroidota bacterium
GAATTAAAAATACCCACTTTTGGGGATTTGGATGTAGTCTAAATCCCACTACCTTTGCCTCGCAATTGTAAGAGATACACTCAAAAACAAAAGGACAAAGACATCATGGAGAAGGTAGGAATTTTCTTCGGTTCATCAACCGGAAACGCAGAGGGCGCAGCAGAGAAGATTAAGGATGCGCTGGGCAACGCAGAGCTTTTCAACGTAAGCGACGCTGATGCCAGCAAGATGGCCGAGTTTGAGAACCTGATCATCGGCACCTCTACCTGGGGCGTAGGTGACCTGCAGGACGATATGGAAGGCTTCGTTGGTGGCATCGCCGGCGTGGAGCTAAAGGGCAAAAAGGTGGCACTCTTTGGGCTGGGCGATCAGGCGACCTATGGCGACACCTTCTGCGACGGCGTTGGTACTATTTTCGAGGCGTTGCAGGGCAAGGGTTGCGACGTGGTCGGCTTCACCTCTACCGATGGCTACGACTTCGTGGAGTCGAAGGCTGTAGACGGTGGTGACTTCATGGGTCTGATTCTCGATGAGGACAACCAGGGCGAGCTGAGCGACGGTCGTATTTCCGCCTGGGTGGAGAAGATCAAGGGCGAGTTCAAGTAGAGATTCCACGTCCCCAAAGAGGGCAAAAGGATAATCACAATGGGCCTGCCACCAAGCCTAACCGTGAAATTGGTGGTTAACTTTTTCTCTTTAGGTTAACGGATGGGCCTGCTCTTCATAAGGGCGGGCCTTTCGTATTCTATAAATATCAGCATGACGACAGAGAACGGTGAGTTGAGCGTTGATTTCCGGGTGCTATGCCACCATATCTACGAGTACAACAAGGGGCTACGTAGCCTGGTGCTACACACCATGTGCGCTAGCGAGCGGCAGAACGTCGAGAGCTTCCTCTCGCAACGGGGCATAGAGTTCTGCATTCAGGACATACGCAAGAGCCGGATAAATGTATTCTTTGGTAATCCGAACTGCGTGGAGATCGTACGGGGCTTCTCCAGCTCGGCGCTCAACCTGATAACGGATGAGGAGGACTTCATGCTCGGGATTATGCTCGGCTACGACCGCATGGGGCAGTGCGAGCGCTACCTACGACGGCGCGCGCAGGAGGCCGAGGAGAAGCAGCGAGAGGTAGAGGATGATCTAGAGGAAGAGCAGGGATGCCGTGGGCTACGGGGGGAAGGCGTTCCCTGTTGCCATTCGCACTGTAGACGGGACGAAGGGGGGTAGTAGCAAAGCATATATTCATTCCGTAAACCTGCGCTAAGCTCAGCTTAGGCTATACATGAAATTCGTTCGGGTGGTAAGCTGGTAGACGTGTCAAAACGAGGTGATGAAAGCCATATTGACGGGCTACCAGCCACCTGTGCAATACAGTTGTACGAATGTATTCCAGGTTGCGTACGGTTCTGTAGCTGGAGGCTCACTTGAAGCTATCGCCCCCGGCATGGTATAGGTGCAGCGCCTACCCCTTGGGGGGGCGGTCTGGTATCCTAGCCATTCTGTTCATGCTGTTAAGGTGTTCACCCGTAAAACCATGCGGCCGTTCTGGGGATTGGTACAGGCGCTATACCCCGGCTATCCATCCAGTAGGGGGAGGTTAATGCCCGTAGTTTTTCAAAGTAGGGGGAAAAAGCTACCTTCGCGAGGGAACAAATCAGGATAGACCATGCAAGAGCCCCGCGGTGTGAATGCCCAGCCCAAAAATCAAGCCCAATTTACCCCCGAGCTGCTCTGGGGGCTGGGGCGAATAAGTTCATTTAGCGTTTCGCCCGATGGTGGGCAGGTTGTCTACATCGTCACACGCTACGACATGGCCGAGAATAAAGGCTATGGAGAGCTCTACGTTCAGCCCGTGCCGGGGGGAGAGGCCTGTCGCCTCGAGATATCCTGGCTGGAGATAGACGAGGGGAAGAAGAGCGGTGACTGGAGGCATAATCTGCGACGTAAGCTCTCCAATCTGGATTGGGGGAAGGATGGTCTACTCCGCTTTATTGCCCCGGAGGGCGACGGGGCGGATGCCAAGATGCAGATTTTCACGCTCGATCCGGGGGGGGGGAAGGCGCGTTGCATATCCGATGCTGAGAATGGCGTGGAGGGGTTCAAGATTTCGCCCGATGGGCAGATGGTGGCCTACGCCAGTGCGGTGAAGGTGGTGGATACGGTTCAGGATCGCTGGCCGGACCTGGGCAAGACCAGCGGGATGGTCTACGACGACCTAATGTATCGCCACTGGAACGAGTGGGACGATGGTAAGCGGGTGCACCTCTTCGTGGCGAGCTGGGAGCAGCTTCTCTGCGGTGATGCGCAGGACGTGCTGGCTGGGGAGCCCTACCATAGCCCGATGAAGCCCTTCGGGGGGATGGAGGAGGTGGCGTGGACGGCCGACAGCCGTGGGCTAGCCTACACCTGTAAGAAGCTCGAGGGCAAGGAGGCGGCCTTCAGCACCAATTCGCACGTATATATATACAGCCTCGAGAACGGGGAGACACGCTGCCTGACCGAGGGCAACGATGGCTACGACATGTGCCCGGTGTTCTCGCCGGATGGTCGCTATGTAGCCTGGAGCAGCATGGCTCGTGCTGGCTTCGAGGCTGATAGGGCTCGGCTGCTGGTCGAGGATTTGGAAAGCGGGGAGCGCGTGGAGCTGAGCCGGAGCTTTGACCATAGCCCCATGGGGGTGAAGTGGGCTGACGATGGCCGTTCGGTGTACTTTGCGGCCGGGGTGAACGGTACCTACCAGCTTTTTGCGCAGGGAGTGGATGAGCCGCAGCCCCGCCAGCTCACCCAGGGGCAGTATGACCATACGGCTTTCCGCCTGGCGGGCGATTCGCTGGTGCTGCTGCGGGCATCCATGGTGGAACCGCATGAGCTCTACCGCCTGGATGGGGATGGTGCTGTGGTGTGCATCTCCGGGGTGAATGATGCCCTGCTCGAGGGTTTACCGATGCCGACGGTGGAGGCCCGATGGATGGATACGCCCGATGGGCATAGGATGCTGTCGTGGGTGGTGTATCCGCCGGACTTTGATGCGCAGAGGAAGTACCCGGCCTTGCTCTACTGCCAGGGTGGGCCGCAGAGCGCTGTGTCGCAGTTCTGGAGCTACCGTTGGAATCTGGCGCTGATGGCGGCGCAGGGCTACGTGGTGGTTGCGCCCAACCGTAGGGGGACGCTTTCCTTCGGGCAGGCGTGGACGGATGCGATTAGTAAGCACCACGGGACGGACGAGATGCGGGATTTGCTGGGGGCTATGGATGAGGTAGCCCTCGAGTCCTGGTGCGATGCGGATCGGCTGGGGGCGGTAGGTGCCTCCTACGGCGGTTTCACCGTCAACTGGCTGATGGGTAACCACCAGGGGCGGTTCAAGGCCTTTATCAGCCACTGCGGGATATTCGATAGCCCGATGATGTACTACACGACCGAGGAAATGTTCTTTGAACAGTGGGAGATGGGGGGGGCGCCCTGGGAGCTGGACAACGCTGTGGCCCAGGCGGGCTACGCTCAAAGCCCGAGCCGCTTCGTGGAGCAGTGGGATACGCCCATCCTGGTCATCCACGGGGCTAAGGATTTCCGTATTCCCTACTCGCAGGGCCTGGCCGTGCATAATGCCGCCAGGATGCGTGGGGTGGATAGCCGGCTGCTCTTCTTCCCCGATGAGGGGCATTGGGTGAATGGGGCGCAGAATGGTCTGCTGTGGCAGCGGGAGTTCTTCGCATGGCTGGAGAAGTACCTGAAAGGGTAGGTTTAGCCCTCCGGATACTCCTGCTTTCTAGGTAGATAGAGCCCGGGGGCTTGATAGGATAGATACGATTATATACATTAATATAGGGAGATAAGGATAATGGATTTTTTTCTGGATACGGCGAACTTGGAGCAGATACGAGAGGCGCAGGCGCTGGGTATACTCGATGGGGTGACGACTAATCCCTCGCTGATGGCGAAGGAGGGCATAAAGGGCGAGCAGTCGATTAGGGATCACTACGTCAAGATATGCGAGATAGTGGACGGGGATGTGAGCGCGGAGGTGATTTCGACGGACTACGAGGGGATGCTGAAGGAGGGGCGCGAGCTGGCGGCTCTGCACGAGCAGATAGTTGTGAAGGTGCCCTGTACCAAGGATGGTATCCGTGCGATTAGGCAGCTGAGCGATGAGGGGATAGATACGAACTGCACGCTGGTGTTCTCGCTGGGTCAGGCCCTGCTGGCGGCCAAGGCTGGGGCGACCTACGTTTCGCCCTTCGTGGGCCGGCTGGATGACATCTGCGAGGACGGCATCGAGCTGGTGCGCAGCATCGTGGAGGTGTACGAGGAGTACGACTACGAAACGATGGTGCTGGCGGCCTCGATTCGCCACCCGCAGCATATTATGCAGTGCCTGGAGGCGGGGGCTGACGTGGCGACATGCCCGCTGAGCGCGATCCTACCCCTACTGCATCATCCCCTAACGGATGCTGGGCTGGAGAAGTTCCTGGCCGACTACCATAAGCTGAACGGCTAGGCACTGCGGTGCGCTAGGGGGAAGGGGTCATGGTACGGATATACGAGGATACGCCTGGCGGTGAGGGCATGGAGCGGGCGGTGATGGTGCTACGTGAGGGTGGGGTGATAATCTACCCCACGGATACGCTCTACGCAGTGGGCTGCGCCCTGGATAATGCGCGAGGGGCTGAGCGGATTATGCAGATTAAGGGCCTGAAGCGGAAGAGCGACCGCTTGACTTTTCTATGCGATAGCATCAGCATGGTGGCAGACTACGCTAGGGTGTCGAATGCGAACTACCGCCTGCTGCGCGAGACCCTGCCTGGGCCTTTCACCATTATCCTACCGGGGATGAATCGCGTGCCGAACCACTGCCTGAGCCGTCGTAAGACCGTGGGGGTACGCATCCCGGACAACTCCATAGCGCGTGGGCTGGTGGAGGCTCTCGGAATGCCGCTGGTTACCGGTTCGCTACCCGTAGAGGAGGGGGAGCCCGAGTATGGGGTGTATCCCGAGCTGATGGAGGAGCGCTGGGGCATGCTCGTTGACCTGGTGGTGGACGGGGGCGAGGGAGGCGTAGTGCCCTCCACCGTCGTGGATGCAACGGTGGAGCCTGCGGTGGTTATCCGCGAGGGGAAGGGCGATTTGCCCCTCTAGGTGTGGCGGCTTGTTTCTTTTTCAGGATTAATGATTACCTTTGTGGAGTGCGGGAGCGTTGCTCTCCGGTGGCTTCTAGGATAGTAATAAATTAGTAGAAATGGCAAAAGTAAGAGTTGCGATTAACGGTTTTGGTCGCATCGGTCGTAATGTATTCCGCGCGATATACGGCCGGGATGACATTGAGGTGGTGGCAATCAACGGCCTAGCTGAGGCTGAGGCTATGGCCTACCTGGGTAAGTACGATTCGACGCAGGGCATTTTCCCGGGTGAGTTTAAAGCGCTGGATAATAATACGCTCTCTCTAGATGGGCGGATTATCCCGGTGACGCACTTCCGTAACCCAGCTGAGATTGAGTGGCCGAATGAACCGGAGGTGGTGCTGGAGTCGACGGGTAAGTTCCGTAGGCGCACCGGGGAGCAGGGTGGCTACGGCGATCATCTGCGCGGTAGCGTGAAGAAGGTTGTTCTCTCTGCGCCCTCTCGGGATGCGATAGACCGCATGATCGTGATGGGTGTGAATGAGCATGACCTGCGCCCTGAGGACGATTGCGTGTCGAATGCGAGCTGCACGACCAACTGCCTTGCGCCGGTGGCCAAGGTGCTACATGAGAGTTTCGGTATAGAGCTGGGCTACATGACGACGGTGCACTCATACACGAATGACCAGCGCATTCTGGACTCTTCGCACAAGGATCTTCGCCGTGCCCGTGCAGCTGCGGTTTCCCAGATTCCGACGACGACGGGGGCCGCCAAGGCCATGGGCACTATAATGCCTGAGCTAGCCGGCTTGCTGGATGGTATTTCCATCCGTGTTCCTACGCCTACGGGTTCGCTAGTGGACTTTGTTTGCACCCTTAAGAAGGAGGTGAGCGCGGAGGAAATCAACGCAGCGATGAAGGCGGCTGCTGAGGGTGAGCTGAAGGGTATTCTCCGCTACACGGAGGATCCGTTGGTGTCTGCCGATATTGTGCATGACCCGCATAGCTCCATCTTTGATGCGCTCAGCACGAAGGTGAACGGGAGGATGGTAAAGGTGCTATCGTGGTACGACAACGAGTGGGGCTACTCCTGCCGCACGGCTGATCTGTGCAAGCGGGTTATAGAGATAGATAGGTAGGGTAGGCTCAATTGGCCTTCTACCGATTAGTAGGGGCGTGGCGTGTTGCCTTGGGACTAGTCTCCTAGGTGGCGTGCTACGCTTTTTTTATGGGGTTGCATGCTGAAGGGTGATTGCATGAGCGGTGTGGGTTTGGACAGGCCGATTTTCCTGGTGGGCTTCATGGGCAGCGGGAAGAGTACGGTGGGTC